>NZ_MWIG01000008.1:0-23653 GCF_002156145.1 Streptomyces sp. NRRL B-24572
TGCCGGCAACAGCTGGCGGGCTACAAGGTCCCCCGCCAGCTGGTCCTCACCGACCTCATCCAGCGGTCCCCCAGCGGCAAGGCGGACTACCGCTGGGCCCGCGCGGTGGCGGTGGAGGCGGACACGGAGACCGCCTGAGGGGGCGCGTGCTAGAGGCCGAACTCCCTGATCGCTGCCAGGAATGCGGCAGGAGCCGCGTTGTGGATGAGATGCCCGGCCTCGATCGTGACGAGGCGGGCGTCGGGGACGGCGTCGGCGAGGTGGGAGAGCTGGTCCTGGGGGATGTGGCTGGTCGGGCCGCCGGCGAGGACGAGGGTGGGGGCCGTGATCGCGGGGAGCTCTTCGCGCCAGGCCGGGTCGGGGGCGTTCAGCTGGGCGTCGGTGGTGGTGACGATCTCCCAGTCGAAGGCGAGGGGGCCCTCGGGGCGCTCGGCCACGGGGCGCGGCGGGTCGAGCGGTACGAAGGCCGGGGCCTCCTCCAGGACGAGGCGCCCGATGAGGCCGGGTTCGCGCTGGGCGAGGAGGTACGCGGCGGCGGCGCCCATCGAGTGGGCGACGACGGTGGCGCCGGTGAGGCCGAGGGCCTTGAGGAATCCGCCGAGTTCGTCGCGGAAGTCCTCGAAGCCGTAGCGTCCCGGCCGGTCGCTGAGTCCGTGGCCTCGCAGGTCGATCGCGTACACGCGGTGGTCGGCGGCCAGGTCGGCGCTGATCTCCGTCCACGTCGTGCTGTTGTTGCCGCGGCCGTGGACCAGGACGACGGGCCGGGCGTCCTCGGGTCCCGCGACCCGGTAGGCGATCCGTACGCCGTCCACGGTGACCGTGGAGACGTCGGGGTCGAGGAAGGCGGCGACCGTGCGGGCGAAGGCCTCGGGATCGTCGACCCAGGGGGTGTGTGCCGCGCCCGGCTGGACGACGAGCTCCGCGTGCGGGAAGAGGGCGGCGGCCTCGGCGGCCTTGGCGGGCGTCGGGCCCGCGTCGTACTCGCCCGCGAGGATCAGTACGGGCGCGGTGAGCGCGCCGAGCGCGCGGCGGGTGGCCTCCGGATCGTAGGCGCCCTCGCCGTGGTAGACGGGCGCCGCCTCCCAGTTCGTCTCCGGCCCGGTGCGCGCCGCGTGCTCCTGGGCGGCCTCGTCCCAGCGGCCGTAGGCGAAGGGGGCGGTGATCTCGTAGACGCGCCGCAGCGGTGTGTCCGGGCCGATCGTGTCCAGGGCGGCCTTGGCCTCCGGGTACCAGGGCCGGTCGGCGAAGACCTCGACGGCCCTGTCCCATTCCTCGTCGGTGGTCCCGACCCCGAGGGCGCGTGAGAGGGAGGTGACGAGGACGAGGGAGCGGATCCGCTCGGGGTGGGCGGCGGCGTACAGGATGGCGAGGTTTCCGGCCGCCGAGTGGCCGAGGAGGTCGATCCGCTCCAGGCCGAGGTGGGCGCGGAGGGCCTCGACGTCGCCGACCTGCCGGTCGCAGCGGTACGTGCCGGGGTCGGCGGGTTCCGCGCTCGCGCCGGTGCCGCGGGCGTCGAGCAGGACGAGGGCGCGGTGGGCGGCGAGTCCGCCGAGGTTCCCGAGGTAGCGGGCGTCGCGCATCGGCCCGCCGGCCAGGCAGACGAGGGGTTCCCCCTCCCCCTGGACGCGGTAGGCGAGTTCGGTCCCGTCATATGTGGTGAACGTCGGCATGCCGCCGATCCTCACCGGTCCCGGTGGATCACCGCAATCGGTTTCGCCGTGGGCGCCGTCCCGAGAAGGGCGGGACGGTGGCGCGATACGGTGGAGGGCCGTCCCCGAACTGCGAAGGAACCGTTTCACCGTGCCCGACACCCGGGAATCCGCCCTGCGCGGCGACTGCGCGAACTGCTTCGGCCTGTGCTGTGTGGCGCTGCCCTTCGCCAAGTCGGCCGACTTCGCCGTGAACAAGGCCTCGGGCGAGCCCTGCCGGAACCTCCAGGAGGACTTCCGCTGCGGTATCCACACGCGGCTGCGGCCGAGCGGTTTCCAGGGCTGCACGGTGTACGACTGCTTCGGCGCCGGCCAGCAGGTCTCCCAGGTGACCTTCGGCGGCGTGTCCTGGCGCGAGGCTCCGGAGACGGCCCGGCAGATGTACGAGGTGTTCCCGGTGGTGCGCCAGCTGCACGAGCTGCTGCGCTACCTCACGGAGGCCCTGGCGCTGCCGACGGCCCGCCCCGTCCACGCCGGGCTGCGGGCGGCGCTGGCCCGGGTCGAGGAGCTCACCGGGGGCACCCCGGACGCCCTGGAGAAGCTGGACGTGGCCGCGGTGCGCGCCGAGGTCAACCCGCTGCTCCTGCGGACGAGCGAGCTGGTCCGCGCGACGGCCGGCGGGCGGCCGAAGAGCCGGCGCGGGGCGGACCTGATCGGCAAGCGGCTGCGCGGGGCGAAGCTGCGGGGCACGGACCTGCGCGGGGCGCTGCTCATCGCCGCCGACCTGACGGGCGCGGACCTCTCGCTCGCGGACCTGATCGGCGCGGACCTGCGGGACGCGGACCTGTCGGACGCGGATCTCACGGGCGCCCTGTTCCTCACGCAGCCCCAGCTGAACTCGGCGCGCGGGAACGCGGCGACCCGCCTCCCGGAGGGCTTCGACCGCCCCGCGCACTGGGCGGCCTGACGGCTCCGGACGTCAGTGGGGCACGGTCACGACGATCTTGCCCACCTGGTGGCCGGCCTCCATGGCCCGGTGTGCCGCGACGATCTCGTCGAACGTGAAGGTGCGGTCCACGGCCGGTTCGAAGAAGCCGGTGCGCAGGCCCGACTCGACGAAGGCGCGGGCCCGGCGCAGCCGCTCCGGGTCCCTCGTCGTCTCCGGCATCGTGTAGGTGCGGAGGGAGACGGCGGGCATCCCGAGGTCGAAGCCGGGGTACGGGGTCGGCAGCCCGCTCACGGCTCCGTACAGCAGCACCGTGCCGCCGGGGGCGACGGACCGGACGAGGTCGGTGAGGCCGGGTCCCGCGACGCTGTCGAAGACGAGGTCGGCGCCGCGCCCGGCGGTGAGGTCCCGCACCCGCTCGGCGACGTCCTCCTCCTCGGTGACGATCACCTCGGCCGCCCCGGCCTTGAGCAGGGCGTCCTTCTTGGCCCGGGTGCGGGTGGTGGCGACGGGGGTGGCGCCGATGCGGTGCGCGGTCCTGATCGCGGCGAGGCCGACGCTGCTGGAGGCGCCGGTCAGGACGACGGTGTCCCCGGCGCGCAGCCCGCCGACCTCGACGAGGCCGCCGTATGCGGTGACGTACGGCATCCAGACGGCGGCGCCCTCGACGGCGCCGAGCCCCTCGGGGCGGGGGACGAGGGAGGAGGCGGGGACGATCGCGCGCTCGGCGTAGACGCCGTGGTCGTTCTGGGAGAACGAGGGCACGACGCTCACGGCCTGCCCGGCGGCGAGCCCGTCGACCCCGTCCCCGAGGGCCTCGACGACGCCTGCCGCCTCCAGGCCGAGCCGGGCGGGGAAGCTCCGGGCCTGCTCGATGTAGCGGCCGCTGCGGAAGAGCGCCTCGGCGCGGTTGAGGCCGATGGCCTCGATCCGGAGGAGGACTTCGCCGGGGCCGGGTTCGCCGACCTCCACGTCCTCCAGGCGGAGCACCTCCGGACCGCCGTACTCGTGGAACCGCACCGTCCTGGCCTTGCTCATCGGGCTTCCCCTCCCCGTTCGGTGACGGCGGCGGGCGGGCCGCTCCGCCGCCTGTGCCCCAGCCAAGCGTAAGGTTCGACCACTGTCAAACTTCGACGGCCATGAAACTTTGACGCCTGTCGTACGATGCTCACCGGAGGCGACACGACGATGAGAGCAGTGACAGGCAGCGGCCGACGGGACCGCGTCCCGCCCCACCCCGACCTGAGCGAGATCGGCCTCCAGCAGGTCCTGGACGCGCTGGTCGACCCGGTCAGGCGACGGATCGTCGCCGAGCTGTACGCGGCGGGCGAGGACCTGGCCTGCGGGACCATCGAGCTGCCGGTCAGCAAGTCGACGGCGACGCACCACTTCCACGTCCTGCGCGAAGCCGGCCTCATCCGCCAGCACTACGCGGGCACCTCGCGCATGAACACCCTGCGCCGCGAGGAGTTCGAGGAGCGCTTCCCGGGCCTCCTGCGGGCCGTGGTCACCGCACACGCCCGGGGGTAGGCGGACTCAGACCTCGTACACGTACGGCGTCGTGGTCGTCAGCGTCAGGAAGCCGAGGCGCTGGAGGATGGGGCGGCTGGTGGCCGCCGCGTCGACCTGGACGTAGCGGTGGCCGCGGGTGGCGGCGATGCGGGCTCGGTGGGCGACCAGGGCGCGGTAGAGGCCGCGGCCTCGCCAGCCCTCGACGGTGCCGCCGCCCCAGAGGCCCGCGAAGTCCGTGCCGGGGTACAGCTCCATGCGGGCGGCGCTGACGGGTTCGCCGGCGGCGAGGGCGACGACGGCGGTGACCGTGTCGGGGTCGGCCGCGAGCCGGTCGAGGAGCCCGCGCCCGAGGTGGGAGCTGTCGGTGCCGAAGGCCCGCTCGTGGACCTCGACGACCTGGCGGACCCCGGCCTCGTCGGTGACGGCGCGGAGTTCGACGCCCTCGGGGAGCGGGACCTCCCGGGGCAGGGCGGCGGCCTCGGCGGCCATCAGGGTCTCGGGCTCCTCGGGGGTGAGACCCGCCGCGCGGAGCCGGTCGCCGAGGTCGGCGGGGGCGTCGTGCGCGTACAGCTTCCATTCGAAGGACAGACCGGCCGCGCGGTAGTGGTCGATCTGCTCGGCGATGGCGCCGTCGGCGGCGCGCGCGTCGAGGCCGGACCAGAGGACGCCGTTCCACGCGTGCGCGGGGCCGGTCTGCCGGACGACGGCGCCGACGCGCTCGACTCGGCAGCCGGGCCCCTCGGGGCGCGCCTCGCGGCGCAGCTGGAGGTCGTACAGGTCACGCAGGTGCTGGGGTTCCATGGCGGCCACTCCAGCACCGTGTTCGCCTCCGGGCAACGGGATTTGCCCGGGTGACGGTCAGGCGCGCGGACGGACCTCGACGTTCTCGAGGATGCCGACCGCGTCCGGGACGAGGATCGCGGCGGAGTAGTAGGCGGAGACGAGGTAGGAGATGATCGCCTTCTCGTCGATGCCCATGAAGCGGCAGTTGAGGCCGGGCTCGATCTCGTCGGGCAGGCCGGTCTGGTGGAGGCCGATGACGCCCTCGTTGTTCTCGCCGGTGCGGACGGCGATGATCGAGGAGCTCTGCCGGTCGGTGACCGGGATCTTTCCGCAGGGCAGGAGGGGGACCCCGCGCCAGGCCGGCATGTGGCGTCCCTCGACGTCGACGGTGCCGAGCACGAGACCGCGCTTGTTGCACTCCTTGCCGAAGGCGGCGATGGCCCGGGGGTGGGCGAAGATGTAGTCGGTGTCGCGGCGCATGCTGAGCAGGTCGTCGAGGTCGTCCGGGGTCGGCGGACCCGAGTGGGTCTGGATGCGCTGGTCGAAGTCGGTGTTGTGGAGCAGCCCGAACTCGGGGTTGTTGACGAGCTCGTGCTCCTGGCGCTCGCGGAGCTCCTGGACCGTCAGACGGAGCTGCTGCTCGGTCTGGTTCATCGGCTGGTTGTAGAGGTCGGCGACGCGGGTGTGGACCTTCAGGACGGTCTGGGCGACGCTGAGTTCGTACTCGCGCGGCTTGAGTTCGTAGTCCGCGTACGCGCCGGGCAGCACGGCCTCGCCGACGTGTCCCGCGCTGAGCTCGATGGCCGCCTCGCCGAACGGGTTGGCGGGGCGGGGGTGGCCGTCGGCCCCGGCGCTCAGCACGTGGTCGCGGAGGTTCTCGTACTGATCGGCGACGGCGAGGTAGGCGGTGCGGGGCAGGGCGAGGAGGGTGACGGCGGTGACGGCCTTGGCGGTGAAGTCCCACGTCCCGTCCCCGGCGAGCACCTGGCCGCCGAAGGTGTCGCCGTCGCCGAGCCGTCCGAGGAGGGTCTCGTCGCCGTACTGTCCGGTGCCGAGCTTCTCGACCTTGCCGTGGGCGATGAGGTAGACGTGGTCGGCCTGGCTGCCGGCGTGCACGAGGACCTGGCCGGGCTCGTACTCCTGCTGGACGAAGCGGTCGGCGAGGGCGCCGAGCGCGGTGGGGTCGTCGAAGCCGCGAAGGAGCGGGAGTTCGGCCAGCTCGGCGGGGATGACCTCGACCCTGGAGCCGCTCTTGACGAAGGTCACGCGGCCGTCGCCGACCACGTACGAGAGGCGCCGGTTGACCCGGTAGGTGCCGCCGGGGGTGTGGACCCAGGGGAGCTTGCGGAGCAGCCAGCGGGAGCTGATGCCCTGCATCTGGGGTTCGGACTTGGTGGTGGTGGCGAGGTTGCGGGCGGCGGCGGTGCTGAGGCTGAGCCGGACCTGGCGGAGCTCGATGGCGGGCGGGGTGGCCGCGGGCTCGGTGTCGACCGACATGGGTGACTCGCTTTCTGGGCTTGCGGGGACTCTCGTGCGTCACTCTCCGCGTCCAGATGTAACGCACGGTGGTGTACGTCATCCGGGTGCGGCGCGAACGGGTGGGAGCGCCGGCCGGCGGTGGCCGCCCCACGAGCGCCCCGCGCGCTCCGCCGTCCGGGCGGCCGCGCCGGCGGGAAAGTTCCTCCGACCCCTTGCCAAGCCCCGGGTACCTCCGGTTTTACTGACCCGGAACGGATCAACCGAATGATCGGTAGTCCGTTTTACGACAATGGAGGAGTGGGCGCATGACGGAACTGCTGGACAGCGGCGAACGGCTCGGACGCGAGGAGCTGGCGGCCCTCCAGCTGGAGCGGCTGCGCGCCACCCTGCGTCATGCGTACGAGAACGTGGACTTCTACCGGCGCTCCTTCGACGCGGCCGGACTGACCCCGGACGACTGCCGTACGCTCGCCGACCTGGCCCGTTTCCCCTTCACCGCCAAGTCGGACCTGCGCGACCACTACCCCTTCGGCATGTTCGCCGTCGACCAGTCCCGGATCCGGCGCATCCACGCCTCCAGCGGCACCACCGGCCGGCCGACCGTCGTCGGCTACACCGAGGCCGACCTGGACATGTGGGCCGACGTGGTGGCCCGCTCCCTGCGCGCCGCCGGGGCGCGCCCCGGGCACAAGGTCCACGTGGCGTACGGGTACGGCCTGTTCACCGGCGGCCTCGGCGCCCACTACGGTGCCGAGCGCCTCGGGTGCACGGTGATCCCGGCCTCCGGCGGCATGACGGCCCGGCAGGTGCAGCTCATCCAGGACTTCCGGCCCGAGATCATCATGGTGACCCCCTCCTACATGCTGACGCTGCTCGACGAGTTCGAACGGCAGGGCGTGGATCCGCGGTCGACCTCGCTGAAGGTGGGCGTCTTCGGCGCGGAGCCGTGGACGGAGGAGATGCGCAAGGAGATCGAGGAGCGGTTCGCGATCGACGCGGTCGACATCTACGGCCTGTCGGAGGTCATCGGCCCCGGCGTGGCGCAGGAGTGCGTGGAGACCAAGGACGGCCTGCACATCTGGGAGGACCACTTCTACCCGGAGATCGTGGACCCGTTCACCGGCGAGGTGCTGCCCGACGGGGAGGAGGGCGAGCTGGTCTTCACCTCGCTCACCAAGGAGGCCATGCCGGTCATCCGCTACCGGACCCGCGACCTGACCCGGCTGCTTCCGGGGACCGCGCGGGTGTTCCGCCGGATGGAGAAGGTCACCGGGCGCAGCGACGACATGATCATCCTGCGCGGGGTGAACCTGTTCCCCACCCAGATCGAGGAGATCGTGCTCCGCACCCCGGGCGTGGCCCCGCACTTCCAGCTGCGGCTGACCCGGGAGGGCCGGCTCGACGCGCTGACCGTGCGGGCGGAGGCCCGGCCGGACGCGACGCCGGAGGAGCGCGCGGAGGCGGCCCGGGCGGTCGCGGCGGCGGTGAAGGACGGGATCGGGGTCTCGGTGGGCGTGGAGGTGGTCGACCCGGAGACGCTGGAGCGCTCGGTGGGCAAGATCAAGAGGATCGTGGACCTGCGGGAGGGCTGAGAGGGAGCGCCGGGCCCGGGCCCTGCGTAGCCTGGAGGCAGGAGGTGGTTGCGATGCTGTCGGACTCCCCCATAGCCGCGATCATTCCGGTCAATGACATGAACCGGGCCAAGCAGTTCTACTCGGAGACCCTCGGACTTCCCCTCACGAAGGAGTCGCCCGAGGACACCAGGTTCGAGTGCGGAGGCACGGTGATCGGCCTCTACGAGACGCCGTACGGCGGCAAGGCCGAGCACACCCTGGCGAGCTGGAAGGTCGACGACCTGGACACGGAGATGTCGACCCTGCGCTCCAAGGGCGTCACGTTCGAGGACTACGACCTGCCCGGCATCAAGACGGTCGACGGCGTGGCCGAATCGGACACCATGCGGGGCGCCTGGTTCAAGGACAGTGAGGGCAACGTCCTCTGCGTGATGGAGGAGAAGGGTCAGGGCTGAGGGGCGAAGCGGTCCCTCAGCTCGCGCTTGAGGATCTTTCCGCTGGCGTTGCGGGGAAGCGCGTCCACGAGGAAGACGCGCTTCGGCGCCTTGAAGTGGGCGAGTTTCTCGCGGGCGTGGGCGAGGAGTTCGGCCTCGGTGACCTCGCCGCGGGGGACGACGACGGCCGTGACCGCCTCGATCCAGCGCTCGTCGGGGAGGCCGATGACGGCCGCCTCGGCGACCTGGGGGTGGGTGTAGAGCGCGTCCTCGACCTGGCGGGACGCGACGAGCACACCACCCGAGTTAATGACGTCCTTCACCCGGTCGACGATCGTGAGGTAGCCCTCGGCGTCGCGGACCGCGAGGTCGCCGGAGTGGAACCAGCCGCCCCGGAAGGCCTCCTCGGTCTCGTCGGGCTTGCGCCAGTAGCCCTCGCAGAGCTGCGGGGAGCGGTAGACGATCTCACCGGGCGTACCGTCGGGGACGTCCTTGCCGTTCTCGTCGACGACCCGGGCCTCGACGTGGCGGACGGGGCGGCCGCAGGAGTCCATCCGGCCCTCGTGCTCGTCGGGGCCGAGGACGGTGGCGAGCGGGCCGATCTCCGACTGGCCGAAGCAGTTGTAGAAGGAGAGCCCGGGCAGCCGGGCGCGCAGCCGCTCCAGGACGGGTACCGGCATGATCGAGGCCCCGTAGTAGGCCTTGCGCAGGGCGGAGAGGTCGCGGGCGGCGAACTCGGGGTGGTTGGCGAGGCCGATCCAGACGGTCGGCGGGGCGAAGAGGCTGTCGCAGCGGCCCGCCTCGACCAGGTCGAACAGGACGGCCGGGTCGGGTGCGTCGACGATCGTGTTCTCGGCGCCGACGGCGAGGTAGGGCAGCAGGAAGACGTGCATCTGCGCCGAGTGGTAGAGCGGCAGCGCGTGCACCGGCCGGTCGTCCTCGCTCAGGTCGAGGGCGTCGACGGCGCTCGCGTACTCGTGGACGAGGGCGAGGTGGGTCATCATCGCGCCCTTGGGCAGGGCGGTGGTGCCCGAGGTGTAGAGCAGCTGGGCGAGGTCACGGGCGTCGCGGTCGGTGAGGTACTCCTCCGGTTCGGCGAGCGCGTCGAGCAGTGAACCGGGCGCGTCCCGCAGCGGCTTGACCGCGAAGCCCTCGGGGATCCGGTCGGCGAGGGCGGGGTCGGCGAGCACGAGCGAACTGTCCGACTGCTCCAGGAGGTACGCGAGGTCCTCGCCGGTCAGATGGTGGTTCACCGGTACGTGGACCAGGCCGGCCCGGGCGCAGGCGAGGAACGCGATGAGGTAGGCGTCCGAGTTGTGGCCGTACGTCGCGACCCGGGCGTACTCCGGCAGGGCGAGGCCGTGCTCCGGCTCGCGCAGGACGGCGGCGGCCGTGGAGACGGCCGCGTCCAGCTCCGCGTACGTCCAGGTCCGGTCGGCGTACCGGAGGGCGATCCGGTCGGGCACGCGCCGGGCGCTCGCGCGCAGCACACCGTCGACGGTACGGCTGAGGAGTCGGTCCATGCGGTGATCCTCGGCGGGGAGCGGGCGGAAGGTCAAGTACCGTGCGGCGCGCCGTACATACCCGGACCTCGGATACCGAACGGGATGTTGACAAGGGGCCGCGCGGCTGCGTGCATGGTCGAACCCGCAGTGCTCATCCGCCCGTTGGGAGGCACCTTGCACCTCCGCACCCGTCTGAAGCACCTGGCGCTCACCGGCGCGGCCCTCGCCGTCGTCACGGCCTCGCTGCCCGGCGCGGCGGCCGCCGACTCCGGGGGCCGGGACCGCCACCCGTCCGACCGGGGCCTGTCGGCCGTCATCCGCTACACCGAGTACGGCATCCCGCACATCGTGGCGAAGGACTACGCGAACCTCGGCTTCGGCACGGGCTGGGCGCAGGCCGCCGACCAGGTCTGCACGCTCGCCGACGGCTTCCTGACCGTGAACGGTGAACGCTCCCGGTACTTCGGTCCGGACGCCGCCCCGGACGGCTCGCTCTCCTCCGCCACCTCGAACCTCTCCAGCGATCTGTACTTCCGTGGCGTGAAGGACGCGGGCACGGTCGAGGAACTGCTCGCCACCCCGGCGCCCGCCGGGCCGAGCCGGGACCTCAAGGAGCTGATGCGCGGTTGGGCGGCCGGCTACAACGCCTGGCTGCGGAAGAACCGGATCACCGATCCGGCCTGCGCGGACGCCGACTGGGTCCGGCCGGTGACCGCGCTCGACGTGGCCCGGCGCGGCTTCGCCGTCTCGGTGCTCGGCGGGCAGGGCCGGGCCGTGGACGGCATCACGGCGGCCCGGCCGCCCGCTTCTCCCCCGGCGGCCCTCGACGCCGCCCCCGATCCCGAGGACGCCGCCGGGGCCGCGCGGAAGCTGTTCGCTCCCGAGAACGCCACCATGGGCTCCAACGCCGTCGCGTTCTCCGGCGCCACGACGGCGAACGGGCGGGGGCTGCTCCTGGGGAACCCGCACTACCCGTGGCAGGGCGGCCGCCGCTTCTGGCAGTCGCAGCAGACCATCCCCGGCGAGCTGAACGTCTCCGGTGCCTCGCTCCTCGGCACGACCGTCGTCAACATCGGCTTCAACGACAAGGTGGCCTGGAGCCACACCGTCGCCACCGGGGTGCCGCTGAACCTGCATCAGCTGGCCCTGGTGCCGGGCGACCCGACCGCGTACCTGGTGGACGGGAAGCCCGAGCGGATGACCCCGCGCGCGGTGACGGTGGCGGTCGAGGACGGCGCCCCCGTCACCCGCACCCAGTGGTGGACCCGGTACGGACCCGTCGTCGGCGGCCTCGGCGCACAGCTGCCGCTGCCGTGGACCGCGACCACGGCGTACGCGCTGAACGACCCCAACGCCGCCAATCTGCGCGGCTCCGACACCGCCCTCGGCTTCGGCAGGGCCCGCTCCACGCAGGACATCGCCGACACCCTGGCGCGCACCCAGGGGCTGCCCTGGGTCAACACGGTCGCGGCGGACTCGGCGGGGCACTCCCTCTTCGCCCAGTCCCAGGTGCTCCCCCGGATCACCGACGAGCTCGCCGCGCGCTGCTCCACCCCGCTCGGCCGGGCCACCTACCCGGCCTCGGGCGTCGCCGTGCTCGACGGCTCGCGGTCGGACTGCGCGCTCGGCTCCGACCCGGACGCGGTGCAGCCGGGCGTCTTCGGCCCGGCGCGGATGCCGGTCCTGCGGGACACCCCGTACGTGGAGAACTCCAACGACAGCGCCTGGCTGGCCAACGCCGACCGGCCGCTGACCGGCTACGAGCGGATCTTCGGCACGGTCGCGACCCCGCGCTCGCTGCGCACCCGGGGCGGGATCGAGGACGTGGCGGCGATGGCGGACCGGGGCGGGCTCACGGTGGCCGACCTCCAGCGCCAGCAGTTCGCCAACCGGGCGCCGGCCGGTGACCTGGCGGCGGCCGACGCGGCGAAGGCCTGCACGTCGGTGCTGCCGGAGGACCCGGAGGTCTGCCGGGTGCTCGGGAACTGGGACCGGACCGTGAACACCGACAGCCGGGGCGCACTGCTCTTCGACCGTTTCTGGCGGAGGTTCACCGGCACGGTGAAGCCGGCCGACCAGTGGCTGGTGCCGTTCTCGGCGGCCGACCCGGTCCGCACCCCGCACACCCTCGACACGGGGACGCCCGGTTTCGCGCAGGCCCTCAAGGACGCGGCGGCGGAACTCCGGGCGGCGGGCATCGCCCTTGACGCACCGTTGGGCGCCCACCAGTTCGTCGTACGGAACGGGGAGCGGATCCCGGTGAGCGGCGGGACCGAGTCCCTCGGCATCTGGAACAAGACCGAGCCCGTGTGGAACGCGGCGAGCGGCGGCTACGTGGAGGTCGCGCACGGGACCAGCCATGTGCAGGCGGTGGGCTGGGACGGCAGCCGGTGCCCGGTGGCCCGCACCCTGCTCTCGTACTCCCAGTCGTCGAACCCGGCGTCGCCGCACTACAGCGACCAGACCCGGCTGTTCTCGGGCGGGCGCTGGGTGACCTCCCGGTTCTGCGAGAAGGACATCCTGCGCTCGCCCGCGCTGAAGGTGGTGACCGTCAGGGGCTGAACGACAGGAACACGAAGGCGGCGAAGATCGAGAGGTGGACGCTGCCCTGAAGGAGGGTGGCCCGTCCCGGCACCACCGTCAGGGCGCTCACCACGGCCGTGAGCACGAGCAGCACCATGTGGAGGGGCCCCAGGCCGAGGATCAGGGGCCCATCCAGCCAGATCGAGGCGAGCGCGATCGAGGGGATCGTCAGTCCGATGCTGGCGATGGCCGAGCCGTACGCCAGGTTCATGCTGGTCTGCATGCGGTCCCGGCTCGCCGCGCGCACGGCGGCGAGCGTCTCGGGAAGCAGCACCATCAGGGCGATGACGACACCGACGACCGCCTTGGGCAGGCCCGCGGAGGCGACGGCGTCCTCGATGGTGGGCGAGACGAGCTTGGCGTTGCCGACGACGGCGACGAGCGCGACCACGAGCAGACCGAGGCTGAACCAGGCGTCGCGGGCGGTGGGCGGCGCGGCGTGCTCGTCCTCCGACTCCGGGATCCCCCGGTCCGGCCGCGGCACGGGCAGGAAGTAGTCGCGGTGCCGGACCGTCTGCACGGCGACGAACACCCCGTAGAGGATGAGCGAGGAGACCGCGGCGAAGGCGAGCTGTGCGGCGGAGAACTCGGGGCCCGGGTGGCTCGTCGTGAAGGTCGGCAGGACGAGCGTCATGGTCGCGAGGGTGCAGACGACGGCGAGCTCGCCTCCGGAGCCCTCCGCGTTGAAGACGGCGACCCGGTTGCGCAGCGCGCCGACGAGCAGGGAAAGGCCGACGATGCCGTTGCACGTGATCATGACGGCGGCGAAGACCGTGTCCCGTGCGTAGCTCGTCGCCTTGTCACCGCCTCCGATCATCAGCATGACGATCAGCCCGACCTCGATGACGGTGACGGCCACGGCGAGGACGAGGGAGCCGAAGGGTTCGCCGATGCGGTGGGCGATGACCTCGGCGTGATGGACGGCCGAGAGGACCGCGGCGAACAGACAGACCACCACGATCGCCACCGCGAAGCCCGGGAGTTCACGCCCCCAGGCGAGGCCGAGCACAAGCGCCGCCACCACCGGCCCCCAGGTGGTCCACTGCCGTGCCCTTGCCGTCACCGTCGAACTCATGATCCGCATATTGCCACAAGAGGGCCTTTACGCCCGATTCGCCCAGCCCTCGGGATCGGCGAGACCGTTCTCGTACGCGGCGAGGGTCTCGACGAACATCCTGCGTTCGGCCGGGCCGAGGGGCGCGAGGGCCTGGGCTCCCCGGCGCCGGCTCTCGGGCGGCAGCTCGCCCGCCACCGCCTCGGCTTCTGCGGCGCGCTCCACGCCCATCACCACAACGAGGACGGCGTCTTCGACCTCCTGGAGCGCCAGTTCCCGGAGCTCGCCGACTCCTTGGACCGGATGCGCCGCGAGCACGAGGTGGTCGCCCGCACGGTCGACGCACTGGAGACCCTCCTCAGCTCCGGTGCCGGCCCGGCGACCCTGCGCACCGAGGTCGACCGCCTGGCGACGAGCCTGGAGGAGCACTTCGCGTACGAGGAGTCCCAGCTGCTCCCGGCCCTGGCACCGGAGCGCTGATCAAACCGGCCAGTCCTCGCAGTACTCGATGTGCAGGACGCCCGGCACATGCCGACGGGTCCGGGGCCGGGTCCACGGGCCGGAGCTGAACTCCACGCAGAAGTGCCCGGCTCCCGGGTGGCGGTGCCGATGGGACGGGGCCTCGTCGACGAGGCCCCGGAGCACCGTGCCGTGCTCGCGGAACGCGGTGGCGCTGCCCACCACGAAGAGGGTGTGGGCGGCGATGTCGAAGCCGAGGTGGTCCCGGTACGTCGGGTGGTACCTGCGGTCGTGGTCGATGGCGCTCGCCTCGGGGAAGTCACGGGCCGGGGTGGAGACCGTGTGCGGGCTGCCGGCACCGAGCCGGGACCGGACCCGCTTCCACGAGGCGGTGGGGAACTGCAGGCTGTGGTG
Organism: Streptomyces sp. NRRL B-24572; assembly: GCF_002156145.1. Lineage (NCBI taxonomy): Bacteria > Bacillati > Actinomycetota > Actinomycetes > Kitasatosporales > Streptomycetaceae > Streptomyces > Streptomyces sp. NRRL B-24572. The sequence goes on from NZ_MWIG01000008.1 coordinate 14,393, forward strand.
GACCAGGACCAGATCGAGTGCGACCGGCTCGCCCTCCCCCACGGCCCCCTCGGGGGCCCGGCCGGCCCGGATCGGGAGATGGACCAGGGAGCGGGCGGAGCGGGCGGCCAGCGCCCACAGCGCGGTGAGTCGCTCGGCACCGTCCCGGTCGGCGTACATCGACAGCCAGTGGCCGTCGTCGCGCAGGGCGAGCCGCGCCGGGGCCGGGTCCGGCCGGACGACCCTGAGCTCGCCGCCGCCGAAACGGACCTTGTGCACCCGTACCCGCTGTTCCACACGCCCCTCGCATCCTCGATCCGCCGCACCCTAACCCGGCACGTGGCCGCCCCGGGCCGGATTTCGTGGGCGACGGGCAGGAGGACGGGGCGGCCGGAACCGCGTCGGCGAGGTGACGGCCGAGCCCGACACGGCATGGTCCGCCGGCAGGAGACCTCCTAGAGCGGACGCTCCCTGCCTTCCCAGTACGGGTCACGGAGGCGGCGCTTGTACAGCTTGCCGTTGGGGTCGCGGGGCATCGCCGCGACGAAGTCGACCGACTTCGGGCGTTTGAAGCCGGCGAGGCGGTCGCCGCAGTGGGCCAGGATCTCGGCGGCGAGCGCCGGCCCCGGCTCGTACCCCTCGGCCGCCTCGACGACCGCCTTGACCTCCTCGCCCCAGTCGGCGTGCGGGATGCCGAAGGCGGCGGCGTCCGCGACGGCGGGGTGGGCGAGCAGGGCCGCCTCGATCTCGGCGGGGTAGATGTTGACCCCGCCGGAGATGATCATGTCGATCTTGCGGTCGCGGAGGAAGAGGTAGCCGTCCTCGTCGAGGACGCCGAGGTCGCCGACGGTGAAGAAGTCGCCGATGCGGTTCTTCGCGGTCTTCGCCTCGTCCTTGTGGTACTGGAAGCCGCCGGTGTTCATCTTGAGGTAGACGGTGCCGAGTTCGCCGGGCGGCAGCCGCCGGCCGTCGTCGTCGAAGACGGCGAGTTCGCTGATGGGCCAGGCCCGTCCGACCGTCCCGGGCTTCTTGAGCCACTCCTCGGCGGTGGCGAAGGCGCCGCCGCCCTCACTGGCCGCGTAGTACTCCTCGACGCACCGGCCCCACCAGTCGATCATCGCCCGCTTGACGTGCTCGGGGCAGGGCGCGGCGCCGTGGATCGCGTGCCGCATGGAGGAGACGTCGTACCGCTCCCGCACCTCCGCGGGGAGGGCGAGCAGACGGTGGAACTGGGTGGGGACCATGTGCGTGTGGGTGCAGGCGTACCGGTCGATCAGGCGCAGCATCTCCTCGGGCGTCCAGCGGTCCATGAGGACGAGCGGGTGTCCGATGTGGAGGGCGGCGGCCGCGAACTGGAGCACGGCGGTGTGGTAGAGCGGCGAGCAGACGAGATGGACGTTGCCGTCGGCCGGCCGGATGCCGAAGATGCCGAGGAAGCCGCCGAGATGGGTCTCCTCGGGGAGCTTCCCGGGGAGCGGGCGGCGGATGCCCCGGGGCCGGCCGGTGGTGCCGGAGGTGTAGTTCATGACCCAGCCGAGGGTGCGGCCCTCGGGCACCGACTCCGGCTGCCCGTCCAGGAGTTCGGCGTACGGGCGGAAGCCGGGGACCGTACCGACGGCGTACCGGTGGGTGGGTGCGAGTCCGGCCTCGTCGGCGGCGAGGGCCACGGCCTCGGCGAACCGTTCGTGGGCCACCAGGACCTTGGCGCCGGAGTCGGCGACGATCCAGGCGATCTCGGGGCCGACGAAGTGGTGGTTGACCGGGACGAGGTAGAACCCGGCCTGGGTGGCGGCGAGATGGGCGGTGAAGAACTCGGGGCCGTTGGGCAGGACGACGGCGAACGCGTCGCCGCGTTCGAGGCCGGCGGCGCGCAGCCCGTGGACGAGCCGGTTGGCCTCGGCGTGCAGCCGGCCTGCGGACCACTCCTCGCCGTCGGGCGCGACGAGGACGGTGCGGCCGGGGTCGGCGGCGGCCTGGGCCCAGAAGCCGGGGGCAGTCTGCGTCACTGGGTGCTCCGTCCGGCGATGCGGTTGATGCGGTCGACGGCCTTCTCGAAGCCGCGGGTGAGCTCGTCGACGACCTGCTGCACGCTGCGCTCGGAGTTCATCCTGCCGACGATCTGGCCGACGGGGGTGCCGAGGAGCGGCTCCACCTCGTACTTCTGGATGCGGGAGACGGCCTCGGCGACCAGGAGCCCCTGGAGCGGCATGGGAAGCGGTCCCGGCCCCGCCGGGTCGTCCCAGGCGTCGGTCCACTCGGTACGGAGCTGGCGGGCGGGCTTGCCGGTCAGGGCGCGGGAGCGGACCGTGTCGCCGGAGCCCGCGGCGAGGAGCTTGGCGGTGAGGGCGCGGGAGTGCAGTTCGGCCTCGGTGGTGGTGAGCCAGATCGAGCCGAGCCAGACGCCCTGGGCGCCGAGGGCGAGTCCGGCGGCGATCTGCTCGCCGCTGCCGATGCCGCCGGCGGCGAGCACGGGCAGCGGGGAGACCGCGTCGACGACCTCGGGGGTGAGGACCATGGAGGCGATCTCGCCGGTGTGGCCGCCCGCCTCATACCCCTGGGCGACGACGATGTCGATGCCGGCGTCGGCGTGATGACGGGCGTGACGGGCGCTGCCGGCGAGGGCGGCGACGAGGACGCCGTGGTCGTGGGCGCGGGCGACGACGTCCGGCGGCGGTGAACCGAGGGCGTTGGCGAGGAGTTTGATCGGGTAGTCGAAGGCCACGTCGAGCTGGCTCCGGGCGACCTGCTCCATCCAGCCGGTGATCCGCCAGCCGGAGGCCTCGCCCTCGGCCAGTTCGGGGACCCCGTGCTTGGCGAGGGTGGCGCGGACGAACGCCCGGTGCTCCTCGGGGATCATCGCCTCGATCTCGGCCTCGCCGACCCCTTCGACCGCCTTCTTCGCGGGCATCACGACGTCGAGGCCGTAGGGCAGGCCGTCGGTGTGCTCCTGCATCCAGTCGAGGTCGCGGGCGAGGTCGTCGGGCGCGGTGTAGCGGACCGCGCCGAGGACGCCGAAGCCGCCGGCTCTGGTGAGTGCGGCGGCCACCGCGGGGAAGGGCGTGAAGCCGAAGATGGCGTGCTCGATCCCCAGTGTGCGACTCAGCTCCGTCTCCATGGGCGGCAGGATGCCGCAGCGGGGCGGCGGAGGGAAGAGGTTTTCTGACGCAACGTCAGATTCTTTGGGGCGGGTGCGTGCCGGTGCGCCTGCGTTTCACAGCCGCGTCCGGTGGGAGAGGGTGGGCATGACGCAGGAAGCGGAACGAGACGGAGGGCCGAGCCGCCGCGCGTTCGGCGGTGGGGTCCTGGCCCTCGGAGGTGCGCTGATGATCGGTGCGGTGCCGGGGACGGCGGCTGCGGCCGGCCCCGAGCCGGGGTCGGGACCGACCGCGACCGGTCGGACGACGGGATCGGGATCTGGATCGGGATCGGGATCGGCCGCGCGGCGGACCACGCTGCGGCGCGGGTCGGCCGAGCGGGCCGGGCTGCTCGCACCGCACCTGGACGGGCTCGTCGCGGAGGCCGAGCGCTTCCTCGCGCCCTCCCCCGCGCACCCCTGGTACGCGGGCGCCGTGCTGCTCGCCGGGCGGGGCGGGACCGTCGCGCTGCACCGGGCGATCGGCTCGGCCGTGCGGTACGCGGCGTACGACGAGAAGACCGACACGGGGATCGAGCTGCCGCCGGAGCAGCGGATCCCCATGACGGAGGACACCGTCTTCGACCTGGCGTCGGTCTCCAAGCTGTTCACCTCGATCCTGGCGGTGCAGCAGATCGAGCGCGGGACGCTCGACCTGGAGGCGAAGGTCACCGCGTACCTGCCGGAGTTCGGCGGGGGCGGGAAGCAGGACGTCACCGTACGGCAGTTGCTCACCCACACGTCCGGGTTCCGGTCGTGGATCCCGCTCTACCGGGAGCCGACGCGGGAGGGGAAGCTGCGGCTGCTGTGGGCGGAGGTCCCGGCGAACCCGCCGGGCTCCACGTATCTCTACTCCGACCTCAACCTGATCTCGCTCCAGCTGATCCTGGAGGAGATCACCGGTCTCGGTCTGGACACCCTGCTCCACGACGAGATCACCGCTCCGCTCGGGATGCACCGCACGCGTTTCAATCCACCGCTCTCCTGGCGGCCGGGGATCGCCGCCACCGAGGACGCCCGGCCGCCCTGGTCGGGCCTCGACCGGGGCATGGTCCACGGCGAGGTCCACGACGAGAACGCCTACGCCCTCGGCGGCGTCGCGGGCCACGCCGGGGTCTTCTCCCGCGCCTGGGACCTCGCGATCCTCGCCCGCACCCTGCTCAACGGCGGCGCGTACGGCCGGGCCCGGATCCTCTCCCCCGCGTCGGTGGAGCTGATGTTCACCGACTTCAACACCGCCTTCCCCGGCGACGAGCACGGGCTCGGCTTCGAGCTCTACCAGCACTGGTACATGGGCGCCATGGCCACCCCGCGCACCGCGGGGCACACCGGTTTCACCGGCACCAGCCTCGTCCTCGACCCGACGACCGACGCGTTCCTGATCGTGCTCGGCAACTCCGTGCATCCGGTGCGGTCCTGGCGCTCCGGCTCCGCGCCGCGCGTCGCCACGGCGGACCGGCTGGCCAGGGCCGTGCCCGTACGGCCGGCCCGGGGTCGCACGTCCTGGTTCTCCGGCATGGACAGCGGCGCCACCGGCACGCTCGCCCTGCCGCCGGTGCCCGGGGCCGCCCGCCTGGAGTGCGCCCTCTGGTGGGACACCGAACCGGGCGCGGACTCCGCCCGCCTGGAGGCCTCCCGGGACGGCGGGGCGACCTGGGAGTCGCTGCCGTTCGTCACCGTACGCCCGGGAGAGGAGCCGGAGCCGCACCCGAGCGGGGCGGTGAGCGGCTGGTCCGGCCGGGTCTGGCACCGGCTCACGGCCGAGCTGCCGGGACCCGGCCCCCTCCCCGTACGGCTGCGCTGGCGGTACGCGACGGACAAGCGGTACGTCGGGCGGGGGGTGTACGTGGACGGGCTGCGGGTGCTCGACGCCGCCGGTCGGCCCCTCTTCGACGAGGCCCGGCCGGCGGACGGGGCACGGGTGGAGGCGGTGGGATGGACGGCGTCGGCGGACTGAGGCCTCGGACCGTCAGGACCTGGGACCGTCAGGACCTCGGACCGTCAGGACCTCGGACCGTCAGGACCTCGGACCGTCAAGGCCTCGGACCCGTCAGTGCTCCGCGTCCGCCCGTTCCGGTGCCGCCGCCGTGCGCAGTTCCGTCAGGAGCGGGCTGATCAGGGGGTGTTCCTCGGCTCCCCGGCGTACCGCCGCGAAGACCCGGCGGGTGGGGGCGACCCCGTCCACGGGGCGGACCTCGACGCCTGAGAGGTCCATTCCGCGCAGCGCCGAGCGCGGGACGAGCGCCACTCCGGCGGCCGCCGAGGCGAGGGCGGCGACGGCCCTGAAGTCGTCGGAGACATGGGCGAAGCGCGGGGCGAACCCGGCGTACTCGCAGGCCAGGACGGTCACGTCGTGGCAGGGGTTGCCGGTGGACTGCCCGATCCAGGTGTCCTTGGAGAGGGCGGCGAGGGCGACCCGTTCGCCGGCCGCCAGGGGGTGGCCGGGCGGCAGGACGGCGTCGAAGGGCTCGGCGTAGAGCGGGACGCGGGTGAGCCGGTCGTCGTCCTCGCCGGGGGCGCCCCGGTACTCGACCGCGACGGCCACGTCCACCTGCCGGTCCAGGACCATGAGCAGGCTCTCGTCGCCCTCCGCGTCCCTGACCCGGACCCGGATGCCGGGCGCGGTGTGGGCGAGGGCCGCGATGGCGGGGGCCACCACGAGCCCGATGCCGGTGGCGAAGGCGGCGACCGTGACCGTACCGGCGTCTCCCGAGCCGTAGGCGGCGAGCTCGGCCTCGGCGCGCTCCAGCTGTGCGAGCACGGCGTTGGCGTGGCTGAGCAGGATCTCGCCGGCCGGGGTGAGGCGCGCGCCGCGCGCGCTGCGGTCCACGAGCCGGTGGCCGGTCTCCTGCTCCAGGGCGGCGAGCTGCTGGGAGACGGCGGAGGGGGTGAGATAGAGCGCGGCGGCCGCCGCCGTGACCGTGCGGTGGTCGGCCACCGCACGGAGGATGTGCAACCGCCGCGCTTCGATCATGCCCCCAGTGTCTCAGCCTGCGGACACTGCTCCGAAAAGCAGGTCTTAGCCGCGCAGGGCGGCGCGGGCGTCGACGAAGGCGTCCACGGCCCGGTTCACGTCCTCCGTCGAGTGGGCGGCGGAGAGCTGGACGCGGATGCGGGCCTGGCCCTGCGGCACGACCGGGTACGAGAAGCCGATCACGTACACGCCGCGCTCCAGGAGCAGCTCGGCCATCCGGCCGGCCTCGGCGGCGTCGCCGATCATGACGGGGGCGATGGCGTGGTCGCCGGGGAGGATGTCGAAGCCCTCCTCGGTCATGCGGGAGCGGAACAGCGCCGTGTTGGCGTTGAGGCGCTCGCGCAGGTCGCCGGCGGACTCCAGGAGGTCGAGGACCTTCAGGGAGGCGGCGGCGATGACCGGGGCGAGGGTGTTCGAGAAGAGGTACGGGCGGGAGCGCTGGCGCAGCAGGGCGACGATCTCGGCGCGGGCCGCGACGTAGCCGCCGGAGGCGCCGCCGAGGGCCTTGCCGAGGGTGCCGGTGATGATGTCGACGCGGTCCATGACGCCGTGCAGCTCGGGGGTGCCGCGGCCGCCGGGGCCGACGAAGCCGACCGCGTGCGAGTCGTCGACCATGACCATGGCGTCGTACTGCTCGGCCAGGTCGCAGATCTCGTCGAGCGGGGCGACGTAACCGTCCATCGAGAAGACGCCGTCGGTGACGATCAGCTTGCGACGGGCGCCGCCCTCGACGGCCGCCTTGAGCTGCTGCTCCAGGTCGGCCATGTCGCGGTTGGCGTAGCGGAAGCGGCGGGCCTTGGAGAGGCGGATGCCGTCGATGATCGAGGCGTGGTTGAGGGCGTCGGAGATGACGGCGTCCTCGGGGCCGAGGATCGTCTCGAAGACGCCGCCGTTGGCGTCGAAGCAGGAGGAGTAGAGGATCGTGTCCTCCTGGCCGAGGAAGGAGGAGATACGGGCCTCCAGCTCCTTGTGCACCTCCTGCGTGCCGCAGATGAAGCGGACGGAGGCCATGCCGTAGCCCCAGCGGTCCAGCGCCTCGTGGGCGGCGGCGATGATCTCGGGGTTGTCGGCGAGGCCCAGGTAGTTGTTGGCGCAGAAGTTGAGCACCTCGCCGGGGCGGCCGCCGGACGTGACCTCGACGGTCGCGGACTGGGGGGTGCCGATGACCCGCTCGGGCTTGTGCAGTCCGGCCTGCTCGATCTCTTCGAGGGTGGCGCGGACGGAGTCGCGTACGGAATCGAACATGGGTCAGGCTCCCGTGGTCCAGTCGAGGATGATCTTGCCGCTCTTGCCGGAGGCCGCGTCGTCGAAGGCGGCCTCGAAGTCGGTGTAGTCGTAGCGGCCGGTGATGACCGGGCTGAGGTCCAGGCCACCCTCCAGGAGCACCGACATCGCGTACCAGGTCTCGAACATCTCGCGGCCGTAGATGCCCTTGATCGTGATCATGGAGGTGACGATCTTCGCCCAGTCGACGGCGAAGTCCTCGGCGGGCAGACCGAGCATGGCGATCTTGCCGCCGTGGGTCATGTTGGCGATCATGTCGCGCATCGCGCGCGGGTTGCCGGACATCTCCAGGCCGACGTCGAAGCCCTCCTTGAGCCCGAGGGTGCGCTGGCCGTCGGCGATGGTCTGCTCGGCGACGTTGAGGGCGAGCGAGACCCCGGTCTTGCGCGCCAGGGCCAGGCGCTCCTCGCTGACGTCGGTGATGACGACGTTGCGGGCGCCGGCGTGCTTGGCGACGGCGGCGGCCATGATGCCGATCGGGCCGGCGCCGGTGACGAGGACGTCCTCGCCGACGAGCGGGAAGGACAGGGCCGTGTGCACGGCGTTGCCGAAGGGGTCGAAGATCGCGGCGACGTCGAGGTCGACGGGGACGCGGTGGACCCACACGTTGGAGGCGGGCAGCGCGACGTACTCGGCGAAGGCGCCGTTCCGGCCGACGCCGAGGCCGACGGTGGCGCGGCAGAGGTGGCGGCGGCCGGCCAGGCAGTTGCGGCACTTGCCGCAGACGAGGTGGCCCTCGCCGCTGACCAGGTCGCCGACGTTGATGTCGGCGACGTCACGGCCGACGGAGACGACCTCGCCGACGAACTCGTGGCCGATCGTCAGCGGCGTGGCGATCGTCTTCTGCGCCCAGCCGTCCCAGGAGCGGATGTGCAGGTCGGTCCCGCAGATACCGGTCCGCTTGACCTTGATGAGGACGTCTCCGGGGCCGGTCTCCGGCTCGGGCACGTCCGTGAGCCAGAGTCCCGGCTCCGCGTTCAGCTTGACCAGCGCCTTCAATGCAACGGCTCCCGACGTGCGTGTCCTGTGATGTGAGGGTGCGGGCACGGCTGAGTGCCCAAGATCCCCGGAAGAGAATCTTCCGTACGCGAGGCCCCAGGTCCATCGAGGATTTCTTAAGCGCGCTCGCAGATCAGCTTCACACCCCAGGCGGGGAGACGGCGACGTCAACGGGGCCGAACGGAGAGACCACCGTGGGGCGGCCTCTCCGTCGGGCCCGCGTCAGCGGCCCAGCGCGGCCATCGCGGCGTTGTGGCCGGGGATGCCGCTCACTCCGCCGCCGCGGATCGCGCCCGCTCCGCACAGGAGGACGTTGGCGTGCGGGGTCTCGACGCCCCAGCGGCCCGTGTCCTCCGCCCCGTACGGGAACGAGAGGTCGCGGTGGAAGATGTGGCCGCCGGGCAGCCGCAGTTCGCGTTCGAGGTCGAGCGGGGTCTTCGCCTCGATGCAGGGCCGGCCCTCCGCGTCGAGGGCGAGGCAGTCGGCGATCGGCTCGTCGAGGTGCGCGTCGAGCTGGGCGAGGGTCGCCGCGAGGAGTTTCGCGCGCGTGCCCTCGTTGTCGGCGGCGAACAGCCGGGCGGGGGTCTGCAGGCCGAACAGGGTGAGCGTCTGGTGGCCCGTGGCGGCCAGCTCCGGGCCGAGGATCGTCGGGTCGGTGAGCGAGTGGCAGTAGATCTCGGACGGCGGGGCGGAGGGCAGGCGCCCGGCGGCGGCCTCGGCGTGGGCGGTGGCCAGCTGCCCGTACCCCTCGGCGATGTGGAAGGTGCCGGCGAAGGCCTCGCGCGGGTCGACCGAGCGGTCGCGGAGCCTCGGCAGCCGTGTCAGCAGCATGTTGACCTTGAGCTGGGCGCCCTCCGGGGCGGGCGGGGGCGTCTCGCCGAGCAGGGCGGCG
>NZ_MWIG01000080.1:0-11612 GCF_002156145.1 Streptomyces sp. NRRL B-24572
GCGGCGGCTGCGCCGCTCCCTGCTGCTCGTCGCGGGCTCCGTCGGCTCCGTCAGCGCCCTCGCCGAGGGCCTCGCCGGGGTCCGGCGCGCGGTCGAGCTCTTCGGCCCCCCGCAGCCCGGGCAGTAGGCCGGCGGCCGGCCTCGGGCCCGGCCTTTCCCGAGGCCCCTCAGCGGGACCTTCGGGTACCCGGGAGGGGTTTACAGGGCTCTGTGCGCTGGCCGAACCGGAGAGAAAGCTTCCATCCTGAAGGCAGTCCCGTTCCGGCGGGACCGACCGGAAGGTGGTGGAGGACGTGGAGGCCAGGGGTGACGAGTTGCCGCGGAGCGCCCCGGTTCCCGGGGGCCCCGACCCGCTGGGAGACCCGTACCTGCGGACACGATTCGCCCTGCCGAGCCGCCCCGGCACGTTCCTGCGCCGTGACCGGCTGGTCGAGCACCTCGAACAGGCCCTGCTGACCCCGCTGACCGTGGTCAACGGCAGCGCGGGGGCCGGCAAGACCCTCCTGGTCGCCGACTGGGCCGCGAACCTTGGGCGGCCGGTCGCCTGGCTCGCGCTCGATGCCGCGGTCGAGGGTCCGGGGATGTTCTGGGCCCATCTGCTCCAGTCCCTGAACGCCGCCGGTGTGCCGGCGCCCACCGCGGTCGGCTTCCCCACCGACGCGACGCGGGTGCCCCACACGCTCCTGAGCCGACTCGCCTGGGGACTCGCCGGGCGCGACCGGCCCGTCACCTTGGTGATCGACGAGTTCGAGCGGATGACCGACCCCGAGGTCGGGCGGCAGCTGGAGTTCGTCCTGCGGCACGCAGGGCCGGGACTGCGCCTCGTCCTCGTCAGCCGTACCGAGCCCCTCCTCCCGCTCCACCGCTACCGCCTCGCCGGTGAGATGACCGAGATCCGGGACGCCGAGCTGGCCTTCACCACCGAGGAGGCGGTCGATCTCCTCGAACTGCACGGGCTGTCACTGTCCGTCCCGGTGGCCCGGGCGCTGGTGGAGCGCACCCGGGGATGGGCGGCCGGCCTCCGGCTGAGCGCCCTGGCCGCGCAGTCGACCCCGGATCCCGAGCACTATCTGAAGGAGTTCGAGGCGGGGCGCAGCACGATCGCCGACTTCCTGCTGGCCGAGGTGCTGGAACGGCAGACACCGGAGACGCAGGACCTGCTGCTGCGGATCAGCGTGCTGGACCGCTTCTGCCCCGACCTGGCGGACGAGCTGACCCGGCGGGGTGACGCCGCGACGATCCTGGCCGCGCTGCACCGCGCCAACGCCTTCGTCGAGGACTTCGGGCAGGGCTGGTACCGGCTCCACCCGTTGTTCCGGGAGATCCTCCGGGCCCATCTGCGCCAACGCGCCCCCGGCCTCGAGCCGGAGCTGCACCGGCGTGCCGCGCACTGGCTGCGGCGCTTCGGCACGCTCCCCGAGATGCTGGCGCACGGCGCCGCCGCCCAGGACTGGACGTACATGGCCCGGGCCCTGGTCGAGGACCTGGCGATCGGACAGCTCTTCACCGGCCTCGGCTCCGCGGAGCCGGCGGACTGGTTCGCCGGAATGGAGGGAGAGGCGCCCGACCCGTCCCTGAACCTCGTCCGCGCCGCGTGCGAGCTGTCCCGCCCGGCTGTCGACGGCGGCCTGGCGTACCTGCGCCGCGCGGCGGAACAGCTGGAGGCCGGCGACCGCGGCTCCCCGGCGGCCCTGCTGAGCTGCGCCCTGCTCGAGGCGCTCGCCGGACGGCTGGCCGGCTCGGCGCACCAGGCCGAGCGCGCCACCCGTTCGGCCCAACGGCTGATGCCGCAGCTGCCCTCCCGGCTGCTGGACGGGCATCCGGAACTCCCCGCCCTCCTGCTGACCCACGTGGGCTCCGCGCGGCTGTGGGCCGGACACCTCGACGAGGCCCGGGCCGCCCTCACCGCGGTGGCCCGCGGTCCCCGTACGGCGTCCACGGTCCTCCCGCGGATGGAGGCGCTGGAACACCTGGCGCTCCTCGACCACCTCAACGGCCGGCCGAGCGCGGCGGAACGCAAGGTCTTCGCGATGACGGCCGAGGCCGAACGGTACGGCCTCGCCGAGCCGTCGGGCTCCGGGCTCGGACAGCTGGTGCTCGCCGCGGTCGCCCTCGACCGGGACGAGGTGGACCGCGCCGAGGCCCTTCTCGCCCGGACGTCCGACCAGCCGCCGGCGGACCCGGTGACGGCCGCCGTCAGGCGGGCCGTGACGGCCGGCGTGCTCCTGGCCCGCGGCCGTGCGCGGGAGGCGCTGGCCGTCGCGGCCCGGCCCGTCCCCGCCGCCGAGGCATCGCCCTGGGCGCAGGGCCGTGCCGCCCTGGTCGCTTCGGAAGCCCATCTGGCCGAGGGCCGCCCGGACGCGGCCGTCGAAGTCCTCCGCCGGGTCGCCGGCGAGCTGCCGGAGTGCGCCGTCGGCGCGGCGCGGGCCCACCTCGCCGCCGGCGACCCCGGCACGGCCCTCCGCCTGCTCGACGGCCTCGCGGCCCATGGGAGCGCCGGCCCGGGGGTGTCCGTACCGGCCGCGTTGGTACGGGCACGGGCGGCGGTACTGGAGGGGGACACCGCCACCGCCCGCAGGACGGTCGCCCAGGCTCTCGCCGAGGGCCGCCGCGAGGACCTCAGGCGCGCCTTCCGGACCGCCGGGCCCTGGATCGCTTCCTTCCTGGCCGAGCCCCCGCTGCGGGCGCAGGCCGCCGGATGGCTCGTACCCGGATCCGGGTCGTACGACGGGACGGAGCGGGGCGGACCCGGAACCGGACCGGACGCGCCGCTGGAGCAGCTCAGCGGACGGGAGCGCGAGGTCCTGGAGCGGCTCGCCCGGGCGATGTCGACCGAGGACATCGCCGCCGACCTGTACGTGTCCGTGAACACGGTGAAGACCCACCTCAAGAGCGCCTACCGGAAGCTGTCGGTGCACCGGCGCAACGACGCCGTCCGCCGCGCCCGCGAGCTGCGGCTGCTGTGACCCGGCGCCGGGCACCGGAGGGCGCACCCGTCCCGCCGCCCTTCCTCACCCGCACCGGGTGAGGCGGCCGGTGACCGTTTCGGATGTGATGGCGGCGAGGGTGGGCTCGACCTTCCGCTGCCGCTGACACCGGCGGCCAGGCCCGGCGAGGTGGCGACCGTGAAGAAGTGGCGCGCTCTGATCGTGCTGGGGACGGCCCAGTTCCTGATGGTGCTCGACACCTCCGTCATGAACGTGTCCATCAGCCAGCTGGTCGAGGACTTCGACACCGAGGTGACCGCCATCCAGGCCGTCATCACCCTGTACGCCCTGGTCATGGCCGCCTTCATGATCATCGGAGGCAGGATCGGGGACATCCTGGGCAGGCGCCGGGTCTTCCTGATCGGCATGGCGGTCTACGGGGTCGGCTCGGCCCTGACCGCCGCCGCGCCCACCCTCTGGGTCCTGGCCCTGGGATGGTCGGTCATCGAGGGGCTCGGCGCCGCCCTGGTGCTCCCGTCCATGGCGGCCCTCGTCGCCGAGTCCTACCGGGGCCGCGACCGCTCCGTGGCGTACGGCGTCGTGGGCGGCCTGGCCGGCGCCGGCATCGCGGTCGGTCCGCTGCTCGGCGGCTGGGTGACGACGTACCTCACCTGGCGCCTGGTCTTCGCGGGCGAGGTCGTGGTGGTGCTTGCCGTCCTGCTCGCGCGGCGGGCGATCCCGGAACCGGCCCCGGTCGGCCGGCGTCCCGGCCTGGACGTCGTCGGCGCCGCCCTTTCGGCGGTCGGCCTGGGCCTCGGCGTGCTCGGCGTGCTGCAGAGCGGCACCTGGGGATGGGTGGAGCCGCGCAACCCGCCCTTCACCGTCTTCGGGTTCGCCCCCACGCTGTTCGTGATCGGGGCCGGGGTGGTGGTGCTGTTCCTCTTCCGGGTCTGGCAGGAGAGGCGGGAGGCCGCCGGCGCCGACCCCCTGGTCCATCTGGCCCTGTTCCGCAACACCACCCTGCGTTCGGGCCTGATGACCCTGCTGAGCCAGAACCTCATCCTGCTCGGACTGTTCTTCACCATCCCGCTCTACCTGCAGGTGGTGCAGGGGCTCGACGCCTTCGAGACGGGACTGCGGCTGCTGCCGGTCTCCGTCACCATGCTCGCGGCCTCCCTGGGCGCGGCGAGACTCGGACGCAAGCTGGGCCCGCGGCGGATCGTGCGGACAGCCCTCGTCCTGCTCCTCGCCGCCATCGCCTGGCTCCTCGGCACCATCGACCCCGTCATCGACGACGCCCAGTTCTTCTCGGCCATGGCCCTCCTCGGCCTGGGCATGGGGCTGCTCGCCTCGCAGCTCGGCAACGTCGTCCAGTCCAGCGTCGGGGAGCGGGAGCGCAGCGAGGTCGGCGGCCTGCAGTTCACCGCTCAGAACCTGGGGTCCGCGCTGGGCACGGCCCTCATCGGGTCCCTGCTGATCGGGGCCCTGGCCCAGGCCTTCACCACGCAGGTGGAGGACGACCCGAGGCTCTCGGAGGAGACGCGCCTGCAGACGAGCGTCGCCCTGGAGGCCGGGATCAGCTTCGTCCCCACCGACGAGGTCCGTGCGGCGGCGGAGGACGCGGGACTTCCGCCCCAGGAGGTGGACGCCGTCACCGAGTCGTACGCCTCGGCCCAGCTGGACGGCCTCAAGGCGGCCGTCCTCGCGACCGGGGGCATCACACTGGCGAGCTTCCTGGTGACGCGCGGCCTCCCCGGTGCGGGCGGGGCCACCGGTGCGGAAGGGGCCACAGGCACGAGTGGGGCCACCGGCACGGGCGGGGCCGTGGCGGACGGCCCTGCGGGTGCGGGCCGCCGCCGGGACACCGAGGGGCCCACGCCGTCGGAGCCCGGTTCCGAGGGCCCCTGAGTCACCCGTGCAGGGTGAGGCCACCGGAGACGCGGAGACGGACCATCGCATCAGGGCCCGACCGGCCCTGTGACAGCCACCCCCACCACGGGACCACGGGAGGGGCAGATCATGCAGTACGAGATCCGGATCGACGGACTCATGTCGGAGACGCTGATCGGATCCTTCCCCGAGCTGGAGCACGTGATGATCTCCGGCCAGACGGTGCTGTACGGCCCTCTCGTGGACGAGGCCCACCTCTACGGCCTGCTGGCCCGCTTCCAGTCCCTCGGACTGCACGTGGTGGAACTGAGGCGGCTGCCGGAATGACCGAGACGGACCCCGGCGGAAGCCCGGCGGGAGAAGGAACCGGAAACGGAGCGAAGACATGGACACACAGATGTACCTCGCCTACGACTATCCGCTGCTGAGCATGTTCTGGACCATGCTCTGGTTCTTCCTGTGGATCCTGTGGTTCATCCTGCTGTTCCGGATCATCGGCGACATCTTCCGCGACGACGCCCTGGGCGGCTGGGGCAAGGCCGGCTGGATGGCGTTCGTCATCCTGCTGCCGTTCCTCGGCGTGCTCGTCTACGTGATCGCCCGCGGCAAGAGCATGGGCCGCCGCGAGATCGACCACGCCCGCGAGAAGCAGCAGGCCTTCGACGCCTACGTCCGGGAGACCGCCGGCGGCGGCACCAGGCCCAGCCGTGCCGAGGAACTCCACCGGCTCGCCGACCTCCGTACCCGGGGCGACATCAGCGAGGAGGAGTTCCAGCGGGCCAAGGCCCTCGTCCTGAACGACGACCGTCCGTCCACGTCCGCCGGCACCACCACGGCCCCTCGGTGAGACGGGCCGGGGAGAAGGAGAGACCGAGATGAACGCCACGCACACCGCTCACGCCTCGTCGGCGAAACACGCCTGGGCCGGGGGCCTGCGGTTCTTCGCCGCCGTCATGCTCTTCCTCGCGGGACTGTTCGGCATCTTCCGCGGGATCATGGCCATCGCCGAGGACGAGGTCTTCGTCACCACGCGCAACTACGTCTTCCAGTTCGACCTCACCGGTTGGGGCTGGGTCCATCTGGGCCTGGGCATCGTCGCCGTGCTGGTCAGCTTCGGGCTCTTCGCGGCGGCAGCCTGGGCGCGGTACACCGGCGTCGGCATCGCCGCGCTCGTGATCATCGCCAACTTCCTGTCGCTGCCGTACTACCCGTGGTGGTCCGTCATCGTGATCGTGATGTCCGGGTTCATCATCTGGGCCCTGTGCGTCGACCGGGGTGAGGACGTCGTCGGCCGCCCCACCGACGGGAGGCTGTCGTGAAGGACCTCAAGTTCGAGCAGAAGCGCTCCCTGACCCGTACCGAGGCCGCCGACCAGCTGGAGGCGCTCGCCGAGGCGCTCAGGGCGGGTGAGGAGGCGGAGGTCCCGCTGGGAGGCGGCGTACTGAGCCTGCGGATCCCGGAAGAACTCCGCAGCGAGGTGGAGTTCGAGGTCGACGACGGCGAGATCGAGCTGGAGATCGAGCTGAAGTGGCGGACGGACCGCGGCTCGCGCGACACGGCCGCCCCCGAGGGGAAGGCCGACGGGGCAGAGGCACCCGAACCGGAGCCCGGGCCGAAGACCAGGCCCGGGACGAAGGGGGCCGAGGCGAAGAAGACCGAGGCGGGGAAGAAGGCCGAGGCCGGGAGCGCGTCGCCCGCACCCGCCGCCCGGAGACGGAAGGCCACGTCACCGGCCAAGCCCAGGCGCACCGCCGCGAAGGCCGCGTGAGCCGGTCCCCGCTCGGGGGCGGGGTTCTCGTTTCACCCACTTGACCTGGCTGCCGTGCCGGTGCGGCCGGGCACGAGTTGGGTGGGAACCCCGACTCCCGAGAAGGATGACCGCCATGTACGAGATGCACATCGCGCCCGACGACTCCAGCGGACTCCTGGTCTGGCACGTGATCGCCAAACAGGCGGACAACAGCCTCTGTGGTCAGGCCGTCGACCGTGGTGCGGACGGGATGAGCACGGACCGGCACTGTCTGTCGTGCATGCGGTCCTTCCAGGAGCTGATGGCCGCGCGGGCCGACTCGTCGGCCGAGAGCCGGCCCGACGGCCTCACCGTCTGATCAGGCGGCGCGCCGTCGCCGCCGCCACCGCCGCCGTGCGCGAGTCCACGCCCAGCTTCGCGAAGATGTGCACCAGGTGGGACTTCACGGTCGCCTGGCTCAGGAAGAGCGCCTTGCTGATCTGCTGGTTCGAGAGGCCCTCGCCCACCAGCTGGAGGACCTCCAGCTCCCGCTTGGTCAGGGCCTCCGCCGGTGTCCGCATCCGGTCCATCAGCCGGTGCGCCACCGCCGGTGCGAGGGCCGACTGCCCGGCCGCCGCCGTCCGGACCGCCGCCGCCAGCTCCTCCGGCGGCGCGTCCTTCAGGAGGTAGCCGGAGGCGCCCGCCTCCACCGCCGCCAGGATGTCCGCGTCCGTGTCGTACGTCGTCAGGACCAGCACCTTCGGCCCGCCCGGGACCGTCGTGATCGCCGCCGTCGCCTCCGAGCCGTGCATCCCGGGGCCGAACTGCAGGTCCATCAGGACCACGTCCACATCACCGGCGGCGGCCAGCTCCACCGCGCGCTCGGCCGTGGCCGCCTCCGCGACCACCGCGAAGTCCGGCTCGGTGTCGAGGACCGCGCGCAGGCCCGCCCGTACCACCGGGTGGTCGTCGGCGAGGAGGAGTCGGATGGTCATGCTTCAGGCTCCAGTGGGGAGGGGGAGGGAGACGGCGACGGCGGTGCCCTGGCCGGGCGCCGCCTCGACGGTGAACGTGCCGCCCAGCGACTCCGCCCGCGAGCGCATCGCCGGAAGCCCGAAACCGCCGTCGGACGAGGGGCGTACGGAAGCGGGATCGAAGCCCAGGCCGTCGTCGACCACGTCCAGGGTCACCGACGCGTCCATGAAGGAGAGGGTGATCTCGGCCCGAGAGGCCGCCGCGTGCCGCACCGTGTTCGCGAGCGCCGACTGCGCGATCCGCAGCAGCGCCACCTCGTACGGGGTCGGCAGCTCGACCGGCGTACCGCTCACCGAGAAGCGGACCCGTGGCCCCGGCCCCCCGCCCGGCTCGCACAGGCGCTCCAGGGCCCCCGCGAGGGAGCCGTGCTCCAGGTCCGGCGGCGTGAGCGCCCGGACGAAGCGCCGGGCCTCCGCCAGGTTGTCCTGCGCCGCCTCGCGGGCCCGGCCGATGTGGCCCGCGGCGGGGGAGTCCGGCGGAAGCTGTCGTTCGGCCGCCCGCAACAGCAGCTGGATCGAGGACAGGCCCTGCGCGAGCGTGTCGTGGATCTCCCGCGCGAGCCGCTCCCGCTCGGCGAGCGTCCCCGCGTGCCGCTCCGCCGCCGCCAGCTCCGCCCGCGTCTCGATCAGCTCCTCGATGAGCCGGCGCCGCCGCTCGCTCTCCCGGTACAGGGCCTCGTAGCCGAGGACCGTCGCCACCGCGACCGCCGCACCCAGCAGCGGCCCGATGAAGACCCCCGGATTGAGCGGGGCTCCGTGTCCCACGTACGAGAGGATCGCCGCGCCCGCCGTCAGCACCACGGCCGGCAGCGACCAGCGCACCGGCAGCAGGTGCAGCTGGAGGAAGTACAGCGGGAAGGCGAGCCAGAGCGCCTCCGGGGTGACCCAGAGCAGCGCGAGCCAGGACGCTCCGAGGACCGCCAGCCACACCGCGGCGGCCCGCTGAGAACTCCGCACGGACGGCAGGTACGAGCCCGTCGCGTAGACCGCTCCCACGGCCACCGACAGCACCGTCCCGGCGGTCGAGTCCGCCCGTACCGCCGCCAGGACGAGCAGGCCCGCCATGAGGAGGTGCAGGCAGAGGCGCAGGGCGCGGAGAACGGGGGTGAGAGAGCGGGGATCCATGATTCCTCCAGCGTAGACAGCGGGAGACAATCCGGACTCAACCGAAAGTTTGATTATCTTCGTCTGCCGCTGGGGCCTGTGGCCAGCGAGTTCGCTGGTCAGAGGCCCTTTTCCCCTGAACTGACGGCCTAGTCAGGCCCCGGTCCGTCCGGGTTCAAACGGGGCCGCACGGCTACGTACGTAGCCACGAAAGTAGCCGCGCTCCTCGGGCCGGAGGTCAGGCTTTGGCCTGGTTGGGTGAACGGCAGGAACTTTGGTCCCAGGTCATCCGGCGGCTCTGCCGGCCCGCGGTAGGCGGGCAAGCCTCTTACGGCTTGTACCCCTCTGAAAGCTCACTGGACGCAAGCGAGCTTCTCGGCGTTGATCGATGCTCCGGCGGCGACCACGAAGAGGCGATCGAGGCGGCCGCAGCGCGGGCAGCTGGGCAGAAACACGCGCGTGAGAACGTGACAGCGGGGCGTAGGCCGGTTGTCGACCTACGCCCCGCTGAGGGATCTCTCAGGGGCGAAACGTGATCGCTGAGCCCGTTTGGGCCGTCACTGAAAGCCCCTGTCCCGGCGGGGCCGCCGCAAGCTGGACCACGGCCCCGGGACCGCGTCCATCAGGGACGGCCCGTCGCCAATCGCGGCGGGGGCCCAACCGCAGCACGCTGCGGTCAGAAGTCCTTCTGGAAGTCATAGGTGTACGGGCCTGACACGAACTTGTCCGTCGAGACCAGATCCGCCGTGATGGTGCGACCGGGCGGTACCTCGCTGGCTGACCCCAGGAGACTGGCGACATCCTTCCCGCCCTTGAACACTGTGATCGTGAACGTGTTGGTGCCGCCGTCCGGGTCATCTCCCGTGTAGGTGATGCGCGCCCGTCCGCCGAAGTCACCGAGACCGTTGTTACGCACCGTGATCGAGTCCAGCCGCCAGTCACCGCTTTCGATTGGAGGTTGCGTGCCTCCCTGAGGGGCCGCACTGGTAGGCGCAGGTGGCGGGCTGGAGGCGGGCGCGCTTGTTGTCGGGGACCTGGTAGTTGATGCCCCGCCGTCTTCATCAGTGCCGCATGCCGCGAGCAACACAGCCAGCAGGCCGAGCACAAGGATCCGTCTCTTCATCGCGGCCTCTCTCATGCGTGGGCAACAAAGCACGACCGTATGGCGAGGTGGTGCAGAGCACACTTTGAACGGTGCGGGCGGGTGAACTGGTCGGACCGAGCGGCCCCTCCTTCACTCCAGGCGAGGGCATCAGCAGCGGCGTGCTGAAGGGCCGTCTGGGCGACGTGGCGCTGTCACGCCGCCCTGCTGAAGCGCGAGGTCTGGGGCCGCGCCGTCAGGCCGGCAGCCACTGCCCCATGGGTATCGGCGTGGTCCTTCAGCAGGTGGCTGTAGGTGCGTCGCAACTGTTCGACAGAGTCGCCCACCCACGCACCCACAGTGTGCTCTGGGATGCCGTTCTGGAGGCACGTGGAGATGAAGGTGTGCCGCAGGTCATGGAAGGTCGGGAGCTTGCCTTCCTCGTCCTTGATGCCGAGCTTGCGCATGACGGGCTTCCACGTGCCTTCATTGAAGTCGCTCGGGCCCAGGATGTTGCCGCGAGGCGTCCGGAAGAGCGGGCGCACCGGGCCGCGCCTGCACTCGTTGATCGTCTTCCGGTGCTCCCAGAGGACGGTCTCTGCGACCTGTGGGGGGAAGCGCTCCACGTGCTTCTGCAAGGTCTCTATGAGGTACGGAGGCATCGGCACCATCTTCGAGCTGAGGTGCGGGCTCGTCTTGAGGCGGTCTACGAGGAGCCGCTTGTACCCGGTCTCCTTCGTCCTGAGTAGCTGCCGACGTACGGTGAGCAGCCCCTGCTCCCAGTCGATGACGTCGTCGCACACGCCGAACGCTTCTGCCTGCCGGGTGCCGCAGGCGAAGCCGAGCATGGGTATGGGGCGGTAGTGCTCTGGGAACTCGTCGTAGATTGCCCAGCACTCGTCTGGGCTGAAGACGTATGCCTTCGTCTCGCCTATGTAGGGCCCATCGACCTCGTATGTGGGGCTGGCGTCGATCTTCCCGTTCAGAAGGGCGTCCCTGATGACCATCTTGAAGACCCGCCAGTGGCTCGCCGCAGTCGAGTTGGCGATCTTCTCGTTGGACTCCATCTCGTGGACCCATGACTCGACCTGGGCCTTCTTGATGCTCCGGATGCGCTGGTTGCCCCAACGGGGATTGAGGTGCACTCGGAGAGTCGACTCGTACTGCACGACGCTGATCTCCTTGGCGCGGCGCCGGCTGAGCCAGTCGGTCGCCCACTGCCGGAAGGTGAGATCTGTTTCGACGGGTTCCGGTGCCAGGGCCGCGCCGGGAGCCTTCCCGTCCAGAATGGCCTGCGCCTGGGCTTCGGTCAGTCCCTTGGACTTGGGAATAGTGGCTCGTGTGCGTCGCCCCTGCTCGTTCGTGAGGTTGTAGGACCAGCTGTGCTTGCAGCCGCCCTTCTTGGGCCTGTTCTGGTCGGGGCAGTCGCACCGCTTGTAGACGGTGGGCATGCGTGCCACGGGTGGGGCCTCTCGTGGTTAGTGGTGGTCTCGGTTTGCCCTGGCCAGGGAGGTGAACTCTATGTAGGTTCGTTAGCGCCGGGTCAAGTCGGTGAGATCAGAGCGGAACTCGCCAGCAATTCCCGGCGGTGGGCTATCCGGTGCAAATGTTTAATT
The DNA here is from genome assembly GCF_002156145.1 of Streptomyces sp. NRRL B-24572. Classification (NCBI taxonomy): domain Bacteria; kingdom Bacillati; phylum Actinomycetota; class Actinomycetes; order Kitasatosporales; family Streptomycetaceae; genus Streptomyces; species Streptomyces sp. NRRL B-24572. Next base: position 11,382 of record NZ_MWIG01000080.1, read on the forward strand.
CATTCAGTGCGGCGATCGAGCCATGCTTCGAAATCGCGCTCGCGCACCCGGATGATTCGATCGCTGACGCGCACGACAGGTATTTTCCAACTCTTATAGTTGTCGAGCACGGTGCGCTTGTTGATTTCCATTCGCTCGGCGATTGTCTCGAAACTCAGCAGTGCGTTGGATCCGCCGCGAGCCATCGGTATTCCTCTTCTTCCGTGCGTGTCGGCTGGACCGGTCCAGCCG
>NZ_MWIG01000800.1:0-11099 GCF_002156145.1 Streptomyces sp. NRRL B-24572
CGGCAGGCCGGCGGCCTCGCGAGCGCCTCCCGCAAGGCCCTGGACCGACAGCAGGGGCTCGCCGCAGCGCAGCGCAAGCGGCGCGACGAGGTGCGGGCCAAGCTGGCCGAGGTCGAGAAGCTGCTCGCCGCGCTGTCGCCGGACCAGCTGTCCCGGCTGACCGCGCTCGAACACGTCCAGACCGCCGGCGCGCAGCGCGAACTGCTCGACTCCGGCGCCCTGGCCGGCACGCGCACCCCCTCCCGGGCGGGCGCGGAGGCCCTGCGCTTCGCGGTGGACCAGATCGGCAAGCCGTACGAGTGGGGGGCGGAGGGCCCGGAGGCGTACGACTGCTCGGGGCTGACGCAGCAGGCGTGGGCGGCGGCCGGCCGGGAGCTGCCGAGGACCAGCCAGGAGCAGTGGGCGACCCTGCCCCGGGTGTCGCTCGCCGAGCTCCGCCCCGGCGACCTGGTGGTCTACTTCCCGGGCGCGACCCATGTGGCCCTCTACCTCGGGGACGGCCTGGTGGTGCAGGCCCCGCGCCCCGGCGGAAAGGTGAAGGTCTCACCGCTCGCGGCGAACCCGCTGCTCGGCGCCGTACGGCCCGATCCGGAAGGGACGGCCCTGAAGGCGTACACCCCGCCCGTGCTCCCGGCGGGGGCGAAGGACGGCGCGGACGAGGGCTACGACAAGAGCTGAACTCCCGCTCCCGGCCCGCCCCTTGCCCTCGCGCGTAATATCCAACAAGCTAGACGGGTCCTTACGAATGGCCGACACCGATGGCCGATCGCCTGTCCCGGACACGGAGCCCGTCATGCCCAGCCCCGTCATGCCCAGACTCTTACCGGACACCCGACCCCGGCGCGCGCTCGCCGCCTCGAACTTCGTCAACGCCGTCGGCAGCGGGCTCTTCCTGACCGCCGGCGTCCTGTACTTCACCCAGGCCGTGCGCCTCCCGGCCGCCACCGTGGGCCTCGGTCTCGGCATCGCCGGGCTCCTCTCGCTCGCCGTGGGCATCGCCGTCGGCCACCTCGCGGACCGGCGCGGGGCGCGCGGGGTCTACGTGACCACCCTGGCCGTGCAGGCGCTCGCCACGGCGGCCTTCGTACTCGCCGACAGCTTCTGGCCGTTCGTGCTCGCCGTCTCCACGGCCACCGGCGCCAAGGCGGCCGGTCTCGCCGCCCGGGCGCCGCTCATCCGGCACCACGGAGGGGACAGGCCGCAGGAGTTCCGCGCCTATCTGCGGGCCGTGACCAACGTCGGCATCTCCCTCGGCGCGCTCCTCGCGGGGTGGGCGGTCCAGGTCGGCACCCTCGGCGCGTACCAGGTCCTCGTCGCGGGAAACGCGTGCGCGTTCGCGGCCTCGGCCGCCGTCCTGTTCCTGCTGCCGCCCGTCGCCCCCGCGCCCGCCGACCGCGGCCCCCGGTGGATCGCGCTGCGGGACCGGCCATACCTGGTGCTCACCGCGCTCGACGGCGTGATGGCCATCCAGTTCAAGGTGCTCACCGTCGCGATCCCGCTCTGGCTCGTGGGGTCCACCACCGCCCCGCACTGGCTCGTCTCCGGCACCATGCTCGCCAACACCGTCCTGGTCGTCGGCCTCCAGGTGCGGGCGAGCCGCGGCGTCGACTCGCCCCGGGCCGGCGGCCGCGCCTACCGGCGCGCCGGGGCGGCCTTCCTCGTCTCCTGCGCCCTCGTGTCGCTCTCCGCCGGGACGCCCGTCGTGGTGGCGGTCGTGCTGCTCCTGGCCGCCGTGGTCGTCCACACGGTCGGCGAACTGTGGCACGCGGCGGGCGGCTTCGAGGTGTCGTACGCGCTCGCGCCGCCCCACGCCACCGGCCAGTACCTGGGCGTCTTCGGGCTGGGCGCCGGTCTCTCCGAGGCCCTGGGCCCCGGCCTCCTCATCGCGCTCTGCATCGGCTGGGGACGCCCCGGCTGGTTCGCCGTGGGCGCCCTCTTCGCCCTGACGGGCCTCCTGACCCCGCTCGCCGTCCGCCGCGCGGAGGAGGGCCCTCAGTCGCCGAAGAGGGAGACGACCCCGAGCACCCGGACCCGTCCGAAGACGACCGTCCCCAGCAGGCATCCGGCCCCCGCGACGAAGCCGCCGACCGACCGCCCTCCGGTGCCCGGCGCGTACTCCTCGTCGGCGTCCTCCTCGTAGGAGGCGGGCCCGTCCCGGCTCCTCGGCCCGTCCCGGCTCCTCGGCATGTGCCGTCCGCAGGGACACGGGCCGCCGCTCGGCGAACGGGGTGACCGCAGGCGCCGGCGTGCCATCGGCACACGGCCGGCGGCCAGGTCCGCCTCCACGCGGGCGAGGGTCCGCGACAGCGGCATGCCCCCGTGATCAAGCACGGGGGCATGTCGCATCGACCGGATTCGGCCTGGTCAGCCGCCCGTGACCTCGGCCAGGTACGCCGACGTCCTCTCCGGGTCGAAGAAGAAGTTCTCGAAGTCCGCCGGGTCGTCGAAGCCGTTGGCGAAGCGGTCGGCGACGGGCTGGAGCCCGCCGGCCGCGCCGAGCAGGTTCAGGACGTGCTCCGGCGGCGGCGCCAGCATCGCGTTCGTCCACTTGGTGACGTGCTGGGCCGTCTGCCAGTAACGGTCGAAGGCGCCCTGCATCCACTCCTCGTCGAAGGGCTTGTCGCCCTGCTCGACGATGGCGGCGAGGTACGCGGCGGCGCACTTGGACGCCGAGTTGGAACCCTGGCCGGTGATCGGGTCGTTGGCGACCACGACGTCGGCGACGCCGAGGACCAGGCCGCCGCCGGGGAGCCGGCCGATGGGGTTGCGGACGGTCGGCGCGTACCGGCCGGCGAGCGTGCCGCCCGCGTCGGTCAGCTCGACCTTGGTGGCGCGCGCGTACTCCCAGGGCAGGAACTTCTCCATGAGCTCCAGCGTCAGGGCGAGGTGCTCGGAGGGGTCCTTGACGCCCTGGAAGGCGTCGACCGGACCGCCGGGGACGCCCTCCCAGAAGAGGATGTCGGCGCGGCCGCCGGTGGTGAGGGTCGGCATGACGAAGAGCTCGCCGACGCCGGGCACGATGTTGCAGCGGACCGCGTCGAACTCGGGGTGCTCGGGGCGCGGGCCGAGGCCGTGGACGTACGCGACGGCCAGGGCGCGCTGCGGCTCGCTGTACGGGGAACGGGCGGCGTCCCGGCCGAACATGGAGACCAGCTCGCCCTTGCCGGCCGCGACGAGCACCAGGTCGTAGCTGCGGGAGAAGTAGTCCAGGTCGCCGACGGCCGCGCCGTGGATGACCAGCTGGCCGCCGCGCTGGGCGAAGGTGTCCATCCAGCCGGCCATCTTCACGCGCTGGTCGACGGACTGGGCGTAGCCGTCGAGCTTCCCCACCCAGTCGATCAGGCGGGCGGAGTCGGGGCCGGCGACGGAGACGCCGAGGCCCTCGATCTTCGGGGCCTGGGACTCCCAGAAGTTGAGCCCGAGGTCCCGCTCGTGCTGGAGGGCGGTGTCGAACATGCACTGGGTGGACATGACCCGGCCGGTGCGGATCTCGTCCGCCGTCCGGTTCGACATGAGGGTGACCTCGTACCCCTGCGACTGGAGTCCGAGGGCGAGCTGGAGGCCGGACTGGCCGGCGCCGACTATGAGTATCTTCCGCATGGGCGGGGCTCCTGGCGTGACGGGACGAACTGTTCGGGGGCGGCAGGCTATTCGGGCGTGGCTTCGAGCGCGTGCGCGACCATCGCGAGCAGGGTCTCGACGACGCTGTACCGCTTGCGCGCGTCCATGATCACCACGGGCACGTGCGCGGGCACGGTCAGTGCCTCCCTTATGTCGTCCTCCTCGAACAGCTCCGTGCCCTCGAAGTGGTTGACGGCCACGATGTACGGCAGCCCGCAGCTCTCGAAGTAGTCGAGCGCCGGGAAGCAGTCGGTGAGCCGGCGGGTGTCGGCGAGCACGATCGCCCCGATCGCGCCGCGCACCAGGTCGTCCCACATGAACCAGAAGCGCTGCTGTCCCGGCGTGCCGAAGACGTACAGCACCAGGTCGCTGTCGAGGGTGATCCGGCCGAAGTCCATCGCCACCGTGGTGGTGAGCTTGTCCGGCGTGGCGGTGAGGTCGTCGGTGTCCTCGCTCGCCCGGGTCATCAGCGCCTCGGTCTGGAGCGGGGTGATCTCCGAGACGGCGCGGACGAAGGTGGTCTTGCCGACGCCGAAGCCGCCCGCGACGACGATCTTCGTCGCGATCGGGGCACGGGAGTGGTCGAGCTGCCAGTCCTGCGCGCCCTCTTCGGTATCCGGTTCGCGCGATTCGGCCCCCGGCTGGGCGGGGATGCCGGCGACCACCGGCGTTTCGGAGACGGCGGTGGCGTCAGAGACGACGGAGTCCACTCAGCACCCTTTCGAGGAGCGCGCGGTCGGGCTGGCCGGTGCCGTGACCGGTCCCGTACACACGGATCTTTCCCTGGTCGGCCAGGTCGCTGAGCAGCACCCGGACGACCCCCAACGGCATCTTGAGAAGCGCCGAGATCTCCGCGACCGTCCGCATCCGGCGGCAGATCTCGACGATGGCCCGCATCTCCGGCATCAGCCCGCGGGCGGCCGGTCCGCCGTCCGTCAGGGCCTTGCGGGCGGCGGGCGCTTCGAGCGCGGCCACGAAGGTCTCGACGAGCAGGATGTGACCGAAGCGGGTACGGCCGCCGGTCAGCGAGTACGGGCGCACGCGCGCGGGGCGGCGTCCCTCTCCGCGTACCGGCAGCTTGAAGGCGTGATGAGCCGAGGACATGGCCGTCACTGGGTGCTCTCCATCGATTTGCGCAGTTCACTGCGGACTTCGGGGGTGAGTACGTGACCGGCGCGGCCCACGAAGAGCGCCATGTGGTACGCCACGACGCTCATGTCGCAGTCGGGCGTGGCGTGCACGCCGAGCAGCGAACCGTCGCTGATCGACATGACGAAGACGCTGCCCTCGTCCATGGCCACCATCGTCTGCTTGACCCCGCCGCCGTCCATCAGCCGGGCGGCGCCGATGGTGAGGCTGCCGATGCCGGAGACGATGGTGGCCAGATCGGCGCTGGAGCCGCGCGGCCCGCCGGGGCGGCCGGCGTCGGCGGCGGCCGTCGTGGCCTGCTGGGTGGCAGGGTCCGACGAGAGCAGCATCAGGCCGTCGGAGGAGACCACGGCCACCGAGCGGACGCCCGGGACCTCCTCCACCAGATTCCCCAGCAGCCATTGCAGGTTGCGGGCTTCCGTACTCAGTCCGAACGTTCCCGTCGCAGTCAACTGCGTGCCTCCTCGACTGTGTCCCCCGTCATCTCCTCTGTACGTGCAGTCCTCGCGGCGTCTATGCGCGCCGTGTCCAACTCCGCCTCAACGTCCCGGCGCCCGGCCTTGGCGCCCTGGTGGAAGCCGCCGAGCCGGCGGCGCAGGGCCTCCGCGTCCACTCCGCCCCGACGGGGCGTGGCGGGGGCGCCCGCCTGCTTGACCACCTGCGGGGTGCGCTTGGGCAGGCCCTTGTCGGTGACCCGCTCCCACTGCGCGGGGCGCGGTCCGGGGACTTCGGCGGTGGGCGTCTCGGCGTGCGCCGTCTCCTCCGCGTCGGCGGCGCGCTCGTGGGTGTCCGGCTCCGGCGGCGGGTCGGGCAGCCGGACCTGGAGCGTGGTCTCGGAGACGGATGCGTACGGGGCCGCCTCGGGCTCGGGCTCGTACGCCTCTGCCGGCTCGGGCTCGGGCTCGTAGGTCGGTTCCGGCTCGTACGCCGTGCCGGGCGCCGCTTCGTACGGCGCTTCGTACGGCGCTTCCGGCTCGTACGCCTCTGCCGGCTCCAGCTCCGGCTCGGGCGCGGGCGCGGGCTCCGGGGCGTACTCCTGGGCCGGCTCCGGCTCGGGGGCGCGCTCCGGCTCCTGCGTCTGCGCCGGGCCCGTCTCCGCCGCCAGGAACGCGGCCTCCGCCGCCTCCACGAGCGGGTCGCGGGTCCGGGACGGCAGGCTGTTGGAGTTGGCCTCCGCGGCCGAGCCGGGCAGCTGGATGGCGGGCGCGGCGCCCGCGACCCGCACCGGCTCCGTCACGGCCGTCGGCGGGGCGGTGGGCAGCAGGGGCAGCGGCAGGACCACGACGGCCGTCGTGCCGCCCGGCTTCTGCTCGCGCAGCTCGACGCGCACCCCGTGGCGGGCGGCGAGAAGGGCGATGACCCGCATGCCGAGCCCCTCGCCCTCGAAGGCCTCCGGGTCGGCCTCGGCGAGGCGCTCGTTGAGCTCGGCGAACCGGCGGGCGGTCATGCCGATGCCCGCGTCCTGCACGGAGAGCATCACCTCGCCGCTCTCCAGGAGCCAGCCGGAGAGCTGGACCTCGGCGTCGGGCGGCGAGAAGGAGGTGGCGTTCTCCAGGAGTTCCGCGACCAGGTGGCTCAGGTCGTCCGCGGCGAAGCCGGCGACCTGGGCGTGCGGCGGCAGGGACTGGATGGTGACCCGCTCGTACCGCTCGATCTCGCTGACGGCGGCGCGCAGCACGTCGACGAGCGGGACGGGCCCTGCGTGGCCGTGGACGTGCTCGTGGCCGGCGAGGACGAGGAGGTTCTCGCTGTGGCGGCGCATGACGGTCGCCATGTGGTCGAGCTTGAAGAGGGTCGCGAGGCGGTCCGGGTCCTGTTCGCGCTCCTCCAGCTTCTCGATGACGCCGAGCTGCCGCTCGACGAGCCCGAGGCTGCGCAGCGAGAGGTTGACGAAGGTGTGGTGGACGCTGTTCCTGAGCCGTTCGAGGTCGGCGGTGAGGAGGGCGACCCGGCCCTGGAGGTCGGCGCGCTGGGCGGCGAGTTCGGCGCCGACGGCGTCCTTGGCGGCGGCCAGGTCGGTGCGCTCGTCGGTGAGCCGCTCGGTCTGCGCGGCGAGGCCGGCGAGCTTGCCCTGCAGGGCGTTGAGGGAGCGGACGACCTGCGCGAACTCGTCGTTGCGGCCGGTGAAGCGGATCGCTTCCTCGTTGTGCGGCTCGGGGGCCGCGGCGAGCCGGGCGGCGCCGAGGCGGAGCACGGCGAGCGGCCGGGTGAGGGTGCGGGCGACGTAGGTGGAGATGCCGATCGCGACGAGGAGGCAGCCGCCGAGGTAGGCGAGGCGCAGTTCGAGGGCCTCGACGTCGTCGTCGCGGAGCGCGGAGAGGCGGTCGACCCGCTCGGTGGCGAGGGCGGACTCGACGCCGCGCATCTGCTCGATGCGGGCGGAGAGGGCGGCCTCCAGGGCGGTCGGGTCCGTGCCGCGCTCGGCCTCGGTCAGCTTGGGCTGGTCGGTGAGGGAGGAGAGCGCGAGTTCGGCGCTCTTGACGTCGGGGCCGGTGACGGTGGCCGCGAGGGAGTCGCGGGCGGTGGCGCCGGCGGCCTGGTCGAAGTCGCCGAGGGCGGCGAGTTCGCGGACGCGGGCCTGCTGGGCGGCGGCGGTGAGGCCGTCGCGGGCCCGGTCGGCCTCGGCGGCGCCCTCGGGCTCGTCGGCGACGTAGGTGTTGGTCTGGGGGTCGTAGTGGACGCCCCCGGTGGGCTCGGGCTGGGGGACGGAGAGCGCGGCGACGAGCAGGCCGCGGGTGACGGAGGCCTGTTCGACGGCGCGGCCGAGGGCGGCGGGGGCGCGGGTGGCCCCGGTCAGGGCGGCGTCGGAGGCGCGGGCCGGGGTCTTGTCGGCGAGTTCGTCGGCGAGGGCCTGGAGCTTGGCGATGACGTCCGAGTACGCCTTGTGGGCCTCCAGGGCCGTGCCCTTGCCGGTGAGGGCGGTGCGGCGGACGGAGGGGACGCCGGCGAGTTCGCGGCGGAGTTCGGCGGGGGCGGCGGGCCGGATCTCGTCGATCTGGCGGTCGACCCGGGTGGAGCGCGCGTCGGTGATCCGCCGCTTGTGCTTGGCGTCGCCGCTCTGACCGTCGCGTCCTGCGGCGATGTACGCGACGACCTCGTCGCGCTCGTCGGCGAGGGAGTGCGCGAGGGTGACGGCCTGCCGGTCGAGTTCGGCGAGGGTGACCAGGCGCTGGGACTCGGTGAGCTCGGCGGAGGCGGCGAGGATCGCGGGGGCTCCGGCGGCGAGGACGGTGACGCCGACGAGGGCGACGCCGGCGACCAGCCGGCTGCGGACGCGCTTGGACCGGCCGGCGGGGGCCTGCGGCTCACCGGGGGTCTGGCTCTGCGTGCCGTTCTTGCTCCGAGGCCGCTTCTTCTGCACCGGTGCTCGCATTCTTGATTCGTCCGCCGATGAAGCAGAGGTGACGACCGGTCGCATGGAGCACCCCCACCCCTGGTACGGCTTCCGACCATTCCAGCGCTTCCGGCAAGGGGACGGGCATCGGCCGCTCCGCCACCCGAACGAGTGAACAACACTCAGTAGTTGGCGAACAACTTCCGGCGGCGGTCGCCGGGGGCCCGTGCGGGGCGCCGGTTGGATCTTCCGGGCGGGCTTTGGCAGGATGCCCGCCCGCAGCTCCCCGGAGGTGGCCGTTCCACCTCTCGCACCACTTCTTCCGGGTTGGTACAGGCCATTTCCGGTCATTTGCAGGTCCGGTGAAGGATTTCCCGGGGAATTGCGCGGCGGTGGGCACACTGGATGCCATGCACAGTGGAGTCGCCTCCCTTCCCGGCAGTCCCGAACGCCCCAATGAGGACTGGGTGGCCGCAGCTCTGCCCGCCTCGGGGAGCGGGGGGACGGTCGTCCTGCTCGACGGCGTCACGCCTCCCGCCGGTGATGACGGTTGTGTGCACACGGTCCCGTGGTTCACCGCGCGACTGGGCGGGGCTTTGACCGAACTGTCCGGTTCCCGCCGGGACATGCCCCTGTCCGAGATCCTGTCGCGGGCAATCCGGCGCACCGCGGACGCCCACCGCGACACCTGTGACCTTTCTCACGTGCGAACGCCCCAGGCGACCGTGGTGCTGGCCCGCTGGGACGAGGCGTCGGTCGAGCATCTCGTCCTCTCCGACTCCGCACTCCTCCTGGAGGCCCCGGACGGGACGGTACGGGCCGTGCTCGACGACCGGCTCGACCGGGTGCCGGACGAGGTGCTGCGCTCCCTGGCGGCGACGGACCGGCTGCGGAACCGGGAGGGTGGCTTCTTCACGGCGGCGGCGGACCCGGCGGTCGCGGAGCGGGCGGTGACCGGGACGACCCCGCGCGCGGAGGTACGGGCCCTGGCGGCGCTCACCGACGGGGCGAGCCGCTGGGTGGAGCTGTTCGGCGAGGGCGACTGGGCGGACTGCTTCGGCGTGCTGCGCGAGGAGGGCCCGGCCGGTCTGCTCCGCCGGGTGCGGGCCCTGGAGGCGGCCGACGCGCGGGCGGGCGGGGTGCGCCGCTGGAAGCTCCACGACGATGCGACGGCGGTCTACGCGGAGCTGCGGGACCTCTGATCCGGGTCTGCCGCTCAGCCCTCCGAGCGGACGTTGAAGTGGTGCAGGAGGCGGGCGAGTTCGGCGACCTCGGCGCGGTCCCAGTCGGCGAGTTTGCGGACGTAGCGTTCGCGCCGGGCATCGCGGACGCTGCGGAAGCGGCTGCGGCCCTCCTCGGTGAGGCGGACGAGCGAGGCGCGGCCGTCGGCGGGGTCGGGGTCGCGGGCGACGAGCCCGAGGTCCTCCAGGGCGCGGAGCTGGCGGCTCATGGTGGCCTTGCCGACGCCGAAGTACCCGGCGAGCTCGGTGGCCCGCTGGGGTCCGGCCTCGTCGAGGCGCACGAAGAGGCCGTAGGCGGCGGGCTCCAGTTCGGGATGGACCTCGCGGGCCATCTCGCCGGACTGGGCGCGGGCGCGGCGCAGGAAAACCGCCAGCTCCCGTTCGAGGGCGAGGAATTCCTGGTCCACACCACCTCCGGCGGTGGCCCGGCCTTCGTCTCCCGTACTGCTTCCGTGCACGTCAGCACCTCCCGCGCGCTTTCCGGTCGCTGAAAGTTTCTTGCCGGGGCGTCCATCGCCGCAGCTCCTTCAGTATTTCGCAGGCGTAGACCAACGGCGGCAACCAGGCCCCCTTCCGCCGGACGGGTCTACGTGCGTAGCGTCTTTCCCGGCAGCCCTGAATGACATGTCCATTCCAGGACTTGTCGTGACGCCTGCCGCCACCGCTCCCCCACCGAGCCTTTCGGAGGCACGCAATGCGTGTGCACAGATCCGGAACCACCCTCGCCGGCGCCGCCCTCGCGGCCCTCACCCTCCTCCTCCCCCTCGGCCTCTCCGGCACCGCCACCGCCGCCCAGGACCCCGGCGCGAAGAAGGCGACCCCCGCGCGCGGCTCCGCCTACATGGGCATGGGCGTGATCGCGCACGACGGCCAGGGTCCCGTCGCCGGCGGCGCCCCGACCCTGACCGCGGCGACGGAAGGCGTGGACGTCTCCAGCCACAACGGCAACGTGGCCTGGTCCACCCTGTGGAACAGCGGGGTCAAGTGGGCCTACGTCAAGGCGACGGAAGGCACGTACTACAAGAACACCTACTTCACCCAGCAGTACAACGGCTCCTACAACGTCGGCATGATCCGCGGCACGTACCACTTCGCCACCCCGGACACGACGACCGGAGCCGCCCAGGCCGACTACTTCGTCAACAACGGCGGCGGCTGGTCGGCGGACGGGAGGACCCTGCCGGGCGTGCTCGACATCGAGTGGAACCCGTACGGCGCGACCTGCTACGGCAAGACCGCGTCCGGGATGGTCGCGTGGATCCAGGACTTCGTGAACCGGTACAAGTACCGGACGGGCCGCGACCCGGTGATCTACACGGCCACGAGCTGGTGGAAGCAGTGCACCGGCAACTCCGCGGCCTTCTCCACCACCAACCCGCTGTGGATCGCGCGGTACGCCACCGACGTCGGCGAGCTCCCGGCCGGCTGGCCGTACTACACGATCTGGCAGTACACCTCCTCCGGCCCGACGGTCGGCGACCACAACCACTTCAACGGGGACTACTCGCGCGTGCAGGCGCTCGCGAACGGCTGACCCCTCCTCCGATCCGCGGCAGCGGCCTCCCGGGTGTGCGGCACCCCGGGGGGCCGCTTTTTCCGTCCACCCCCTTGCCCATTGGTATGGACCAATGCGAGGCTTCCTCCGCCGGTCGCCCGGAAGCCAACTTCCGTACGCCCAGTGCGCGTTGCTCGTCCCGTCCTCCCCCACGCACGAGAGAGAGCCCCCGCATGCCCTCCTACCGCCGCACCGCCGC
>NZ_MWIG01000801.1:0-1243 GCF_002156145.1 Streptomyces sp. NRRL B-24572
CGCCCGCAGGACCTGCGGCCCGCCCTGGTCCCAGGACTTGAGCAGCTCCTCGACCGTCGCGATCGTCGCGTACGCCTGCCCGGCCGCCGCGTTGTCCACCACCTGGGGACGGTAGTCGCGGGCCGCCTTCACCACCGGGGCCACCGGCTCCGGCGCCCGGTGCGCCCGCCCGCCCCGCAGGTGCAGCGCCACCTCGCGCGGCAGCACCATCGTCCGCGCCGACACCGGAAGCAGCAGCCCCCGGTCGCGCAGCCACTGCACCGGAGGCGCCGGATTCGCCGTCACCTCGCCGTACGGCGGACCCCACNNGCGAGGGCCTCCGGCGACGCCTCGTCGAGGAGCGCGCCCATCCGCGCCCGGTCGGTGAACAGCTCCGTGAGCGCCGCGACCGCCGACACCGGATCGTGCGTCGCCGTCAGACCGGCCGTCGCGATGATCTCCTGCACCCGGCCCGGCGACATGCCCGCCGTCGCCTCCGCGACCGTCGGCCCGAGCCCGGTCGGCGAAGGATGCTGCGCCGAGGGCGCGAGGAGCTCCCGCGCGGTCCGCACGAGCCGCAGCCGGTCGTCCTCGCCCCACACCAGGGCCTGCTCGCGCAGCAGCGCCACCGCGCCCGGCAGCGCCGCCTCGATCTCCGGGTCGCCCTCGTCGCCGGTGAGCAGCGCGAGGAGTACGGGGTACGGGGCGGGGTCCGGGGCCACGGCCAGCGCTTCGGCCGTCTGGAGGGCGAACCGGTCGAGCCGCTCCAGGGCCCGCACCACCGAACCGCGCGTGCCGGCGCGGGTCGCCAGCTGCGTCAGGTCGTTCGGTACGGGGCTCAGCAGGTCCGGCCGGGCGCGCAGCAGCGCGGCGAGCCCCTCGTCGCCCCGCGCGCGCAGCGCCTCCGCGAGCGTGCGGGGCGCCGCGCCGGCGCCAGTTACCTCGGGCACGTGCGCCTCCCGGTCGAGCTCACCGATCCCCATCCGGACCACGTTAGCCGCTGTTCAGGCGCTAACGTCGGGCCGTACCGGGCGAACCGGCCGTGGAGGGGCATCGTGGGGATCGAGAGCGACCGTCTGGTCTACGACTATCTGAGCCGGGTCGGCGATCTGGCCCAGCAGCGACAACTGCCGGCGAGCGACCGGATGAAGCTGGTGTCCGGCCTGCGCAACGAGATCGACCGCCGGCGCGCCACCCACGGCGAGGAGAGTCCGGCGGCGGTACGCGGCATCCTCGGCTCCCTGGGCACCCCGGACGAGGTCGT
>NZ_MWIG01000802.1:0-763 GCF_002156145.1 Streptomyces sp. NRRL B-24572
CGCGGGCCGGGGCGGACCTTGCCCTTGCGGGCGATGACGGCGAGGAGGCCGGAGACCACGGCGAGGACGACGAGGGCGGCGGCGATGACGTCGCCGGGCCGGTGCTGTCCCGCCGCGATGGTGTACGCGCCGACGGCGGTGGCCCAGAGCGTGGCGGCGCCCACGACGAGGGCGCGCTGCCGGTAGGGGACGACGAGGACCAGGCCGAGGGCGATGCCGAGGGCGAGCGTGGTCTGGGCGCTGGGGAAGCCGCTCGGGACGAGGGCGCCGGCGGCGGTGTCGGCGAACCGGGGGCGGGGCGCGTACCGCTGGAGGAGCCCGGTGACGGCGAGGGCGGTCACGACCGCACCGGCGGCGGCGCCGGTGAGGACGTACCGCTTGCGTATGAGGCCGACGGCGAGGAGGAGGACGCAGCCGACGATCAGGGAGAGGGTGGTGAGCCCGGCGAGGGAGGGGTGCTCGCGGAGCACCGTGGCGGCGGCGGAGTCGGCGCGCCGGCCGGTCACCGCGGCGTCGCCCCAGCGGCGGCCGGTCGCGGTGAGCACGAGTCCCGCGTAGACGACGGTGAGGAGGAGGACGGCCCCGAGGCAGGCACGCCGGGTCCGGGTGCGGACCCGTGTGCGGAACGAGCCGGCGGTCTCGCCGGCCACGGCGGCGTACCACCAGGTGTCACCGGTCTCCAGCGGCCTCGGGGAGCCGCCGGCGCGGAGCCTGTCGTAGGAAGCCATGCCCCGATTCGAACCGGGCATGGCTTCCTACGACA
>NZ_MWIG01000803.1:0-5489 GCF_002156145.1 Streptomyces sp. NRRL B-24572
TGCCGGGGCCCGAGGTCGTGCTCTGGGCCTGCGTGCGGGCCGTCCGGGCGGCTTCCGCCGCCGACGTGCGGGTATCGATTTTTCCTCCCGCCGATCCGGGTGCTAATGTCTACGACGTCAGCAGGCGCCGCTAGCTCAGTTGGTTAGAGCAGCTGACTCTTAATCAGCGGGTCCGGGGTTCGAGTCCCTGGCGGCGCACAGACGGGGAAGGCCCCCTCACTTCGGTGAGGGGGCCTTCCTGCATGCCCGAAGGCCACGCCCGTCACGCCCGTCACGCGCGGAGGTAGGTGAGGACGGCCAGGACCCGGCGGTGGGTGTCCTCGGCCGGGGGCAGGTCCAGCTTCGCCAGGATGTTGCCGATGTGCTTGCCGACGGCGGCCTCGGTCACGACGAGCCGGCGGGCGATCGCCCCGTTGGAACGGCCCTCCGCGACCAGACCCAGGACCTCCCGCTCGCGCGGGGTCAGCGCCTCCAGGGGGTCCCGGTGCCGGCGGAGCAGCTGGCGTACGACCTCCGGGTCGACGACCGTGCCGCCGTCCGCGACCCGGGCCAGGGCGTCCGCGAACTCCTCCACCTGCCCGACCCGGTCCTTCAGGAGGTAGCCGACGCCGGTGCCGTCGCCCGCGTCGAGGAGGTCCGCGGCTTGACTTCCGCTCCCCGGGCTAAAGCCCGGAGATTCCTACCACGGCTGGTCGGCCGTCTCGGTGGGTTCCTGCTTCCTCGCGCTGTGCCGGAACACGTTCCGGTCTTACCCTCGCTCGACAGGCCGATACCGCCAGTCCGGCGGCCTTGGCGATGTTGATCGCCGCGTTGACGTCCCGGTCCAGGACCGTCCCGCAGCCCCGGCACTCCCACACGCGGACGTGCAGGGGCTTGGGACCGTCCTTGGTGCCGCACACGCAGCAGACCTGGCTGGTGGGCTCGAAGCGGTCGATCCTGAGGAAGGTACGGCCGTACAGGGCGGCCTTGTACTCCAGCATCGCCACGAACGCCGCCCAGCCTACGTCGTGCACGGACTTGGCCAGACGCGTCCGTGCGAGCCCCTTCACCGCCAGGTCCTCCACCGCCACCGCTTGGTTCTCGCGGATGACCTTCGTGGAGAGCTGATGATGGAATTCGCGCCGCGCGTCGGCCACCCGCGCGTGCGCGCGGGCGACCTTGATCCGGGCCTTGTCCCGGTTGTTGCTGCCCTTCGCCTTGCGGCTCAGGTTCCGCTGGGCCTTCTTGAGCTTCTTCTCCGCCCGGCGCAGGAATCGCGGGGCGTCGATCTTCGTGCCGTCCGAGAGGACCGCGAAATGTCCGAGGCCCAGGTCGATGCCGACGACCGGTTCCACATCGGGCAGCGGGGCCGGGTCGGTCTCCACCACGAACGAGGCGAAGTACCTTCCGGCGGCGTCCTTGATCACCGTCACCGTCGACGGCACCGACGGCAGGACGCGGGACCACTTGACCCGCACGTCCCCGATCTTCGGCAACGACAGGTCCCCGCCTGGAGTGATCTTCCACTTCGCGTTCGCGGTGAACCGGACGGCCTGCCGGTGGTCCTTGCGGGACTTGAACCGAGGTGCGCCCATGCGCGAGCATTTGCCCTTCAGGCCATCGAAGAAGTTCCGGTACGCGGTGTCCAGGTCGCGCAGCGACTGCTGCAGCACCACGGCGGACACCTCACCGAGCCAGGCGCGCTCGACGGTCTTCTTCGCCTCGGTGACCAGCAGCTTGGACAGGTCCCCGGCCTTCGGGAACGGCAGCCCCTCGGCACGGGCGGCCTCACGGGCCCGCAGGGCGTCGTTGTAGACCACCCGCGCACACCCGAATGCCCTGGCCAGCGCCGAACGCTGCGGACCGTTCGGGTACACGCGAAACGAGTACCGAAGCTGCATGACGATCAACGTACGATCAACGACCCACGACTCGACACCGGAACATTTGCACGAGGACTCACCACTCGTTCACCCCTTACGTGCTCCACCCCGAGCAGCTCTGACAGAGCTAATGAAGTTCAGCGACAAGAACATCCACGCCCGACCGCTCGTGCCCCCCGCCCGAGACCGCCACCTCCAGGCCGGTCCAGCATCACTGGCCGACATCGGGCAGCCGGGGTCGCAGGATCGGTGCCGGCGCTATGTGGGAGTGCGGCCGTGGCGGGCGTACTCCGCCCGGAGCGCGGCGGTCACCTCGGGGGTAAGCGGTTCGTACGGGGCGTCGGGGGCCGGGCGCCACCAGACCGGGTCCGGGCAGCGGAACCCCGCTCGACGGAGGGCCACGCGGTGGATCTTGTTCGTGGCCGTGAGGGGCAGTTCCCTCATCACCCGGACGAAGCGGGGCGGCATCTTCGTACCCAGGTCCGGCTGGGCGGACAAGAAGGCCGCGAAGGCCGACGGGTCGAACACCTCCCCCTCTCTGAGGGCAAGGGCCGCCATCACCTGGTCCCCCGCCACCGGGTCCGGTATCGCGTAGACCGCGACCCCCGCCACCCGGTCCCAGCGCGCCAGGATGTGCTCGATCATCGCCGCCGCCAGGTTCTCGCTGTCGACCCGCAGCCGGTCGTCCGTACGGCCCGCGAAGTACAGGAACCCGTCCGCGTCCCGGTAGAAGAGGTCCCCCGTCCAGTACCAGCCTCCGCGCAGCCGGGCCGCCTCCGCCTCCGGGTTGCGCCAGTACCCCTCGAAGGGCGAGCGGCCCCGGTTGACGAGCTCGCCGACCGCCTCCGTGGCGTTGAGGAGGCGGCCGGTGGGAGAGAAGCGCGCCGGCGGGCATTCCTCCCCCGTCTCGGAGGAGACGACGGCCAGGTCGTCCCCCGGTGCCGCCCGGCCGATCGCGCCGGTCGGCGTGTCGGGGGTCCGCTGGATGGCCGCGCCGCCCTCCGACGATCCGTACCCCTCGACGAGCGGGACGCCGAAGCGTTCCCGGAAGCGGGCCGCGTCCACCGCCCCCGCCTCCGTGCCGAAGCCGAGCCGCAGCGCGTGCGCGCGGTCGTCGGGTCCTGGCGGGGTGGCGAGGAGGTACTGGACGGCCCGGCCCACGTAGGTGAAGTAGGTGGCGCCGAAGCGGCGTACGTCCGGGAGGAAGCGGGAGGCCGAGAAGCGGGCCCGCAGCGCCACCCCGGCCCCGGCGACCAGCGCGGGCGCCCAGTCGGCGATCACCGCGTTCCCGTGGAACATCGGCATGCAGATGTAGTGGACGTCGTCCCGCCCCACCCCGAAGTGGGAGACGAGCGAGGCGCCGGCGGCCGCGAGGCGCCCCTGGCTGCACAGGGCCGCCTTCGGCGCGCCCGTCGAGCCGGAGGTGAAGGAGAGCAGGAAGCGGCTGTCGGGGCGTACGGGGCCGAGGGTGGCGTCGCCCGGCCGGGCGTTCCCGTAGGGGGCGAGGAGTTCCCGGTACGCGTCGGTGTCGGTGACCAGGATCCGTACGCCCGGCAGCGCGAGCCCGTCGAGGAGCGGCAGGTGGCCGCGCTGGGTGACGAGCACCCGGCAGGCGGTGTGCCGGATGTCGCGGGCGAGTTCGGCGCCGCGCCGGGTGGGGTTGATCCCGGCGACGGCGGCCCCCGCGAGGGCCGCCGCGCTGAGCCAGAGCGGGTACTCCGGCGTGTTGTCGAGCAGGATGCCGAGGTGCGGCTCGCCCCCCGGCACGGGTGGCATCAGGTCCACGAGCAGCGCGGCCCGCGCGGCGGCGCCCGCGGCGACCTGGTGGTGGGTGAGGGTGTGGTGCTCGTCCCTCAGGCCGGTCCGGTGGTCGCCCCATTGGCGCCGTACGAGCTCCGCGACGGTGTCCGCGCTCCTCATGGGCCGGACTGTAGCTGACGGCCAGTCAGAACTGAACCGTCGGGACGTGCCGTCAGAACGTGACGTCCGAGCAGGCGTAGAAGGCGTTCCCGGTGTCCGCGATCGTCCACACCGCCAGGATCAGGTGCCGGCCCGTCTTGCCCGCCGGGATCGTCCCGGAGTGGGTGAGCGTCGACGGCGGCTGCTGGTTGTTGTAGGGGATGGTCAGGAACGGCTGGGGGTCGAGGTCCGCCCGGGTCAGCGCCTTGGTCCCGGTCCAGCCGTTCTTGGTGATGTAGTAGCGGAAGTCCGTGGTGGCGTGGCGGGCGGTGAACTGCCACCGGAAGCTGTAGCTCTGCCCCGACACGAGCCGTGTCGCCGGCCAGGCGCCGCCGCGGGGGTCGTCGAGCTGCGCGAAGCGGGAGTTCCCGCCGGCGCAGATCTTCCCGTCGGCGGGACCCGCGGCCGGGAAGCCCTTGGGCCCCTCGACCGACTGCGGCTCCCACTGGATGTCGCCGCAGTTGGTCACGGTGCCGTTGGCGCAGAGCTTCTGACGGCTGATCGGCGCGTCGGTGTAGCCGTGGCTACCGGCGGTGCCGGTGGCGAGGACGGTGGCCCCGGCGATGCCGAGCGCCACCACCGCCGCCCCGAGTGCCTTGTTGCGCATGCTGTCGCTCCTGGAGAACGTGGGGAGTTCCTTGGGGCCGTGCGCGCGCGTACGGGGTGCTGCTTCACGTGCATGTTGGTCTGGACCAACTATCAAGGTAGGGAGGGAAGTCGGCCGTGTCCATCCCCGTCACGCACCCTCCACGGGGCCCGTCCTGCCCGTGTAGAACGCCACCGTCAGGTCCTTGACCAGCGTCTTGCGCTCGTAGTCGTCCAGCTCCACCAGACCACGACTGGTCAGCCGGTGGACCACGTCGTCCACCGCGTCCACCACCGAGGTCAGGACGCTGTCCCGGTGCTTCGCGTCGATCGCCGCGATCCGGCGCCGGCGCATCGCCGCCGCCACCTCCGGCGCGTACTCGATGCGCGTCGGCTGCGCCGAGAACACGTCCACGCCGACCGGGGCGCACTCCGCCGACAGCATCCGCGTCAGGGCCTCGCCGACCGCCTCCGCGTCCCGCAGCGTCGGCGCGTCCTCGTGGAACGCGTCCGCCGGAAGCTGCGAGAGCACCCGGGCCATCGCCGCCTCCACCTGCTCCCGCAGGTAGTCCTCGTGCCCCTCGACCCCGAGCGACGCCCGGACCGTGTCCCGCACCCGCCACACCACCAGGACGGTCACGTCGAGCGCGGTGCCCTTCGCGTCCACCGCCGACAGCGGCTCGCTGCGCCAGTGCCGCAGCCGGACGTCCACCCGGCGGCGCAGCAGCAGCGGGCTGACCCACACCAGGCCCGTACGGCGGACCGTGCCGCGGTAGTCGCCGAACAGGGTCAGCACCCAGGCGTAGCCGACCCGGCCGCGGCTCAGACCGCCCAGCGAGAACAGGGCGAGCACCACGCCGAGGGCCAGCAGAGCCCACTGCCCGAGGGGAATGCCGTGGTACGGGCGCGCCGGCAGCCGCAGCATCCGCGCGGCCTCCGCGGGCACCGCCCCGACCCACCACACGAGCGCCGCGCACCAGGCGAGCGCCAGCGCGCCGGCGACCACCCCGACCCATCCGGGCAGCACCGGCCCGGGCCGCTCGACGAGAGCGGGATCGGCGGTGGGCGCGGGCCGGGAGACGG
>NZ_MWIG01000804.1:0-691 GCF_002156145.1 Streptomyces sp. NRRL B-24572
GTCCTCGATGACCTTCTGGTAGGCGGCGCGGGACTCCTCCCGGACGATGCCCAGGCAGAGTTCCTCGTAGATCACGCGGTGAACTTCCGCGCGGCCGTCGGTGTCCGGGACTCGCACAGCGAGTCCGCCGGATTCCAGCCGACCCCGGTAGAAGTCCTGCTCCATGGTGAACGCCGTGCCCAGCAGGCCGACTCGACGCAGGCCCGATGCCCTTACGGCCTCCGCCGTGGCGTCGGCCAGGTGCAGCAGGGGGATCGAGACCGCCGCCTCGACCTGGTCCGCGACCTTGTGCATGGTGNNGGCAGCCGCCGCCAGGATCTCCCCGGCCTCCGTCCAGCGGCCCTGGACCTGCAACTGCTCGATCTCCGCGAAGTCCACCGAGTAGAGCACGCACCGCGCCGAGTGGAGTCCGCCCAGGCGGTCACGCGTGAACTCGTTCAACAACCGGTAGTACTCCGCCGTCGACTCCCAGCTCATCCCACCGATCAGCCCGATCTTCTTCATCACCACACCCCTTACGTATGCAAGGAGTTGAGGATGACAGGCCTCCGCGCATAAGCCTCGCTTGGAGTCAGTCCCTCCTTGAAGCGCGCCCCTCCGTCACCCACACGGGCGTTCTTCACTCACCGTGCCTACTTGCGTGCGTTCCGTGCGTTACGGTCACGCAAAACGGCCCTCGCGATGGCGCCAA
>NZ_MWIG01000805.1:0-4302 GCF_002156145.1 Streptomyces sp. NRRL B-24572
TACGGGACGTGGTGGAGCGGGTGACGCCGAGCATCCTGGCGGCCCGCGCCGCCGGTCTGACGGAGGACGGCGACATCATCGACGAACACATAAGGCACACGGTGCAGTTGCTCATGGACCGTTCCCGCGTCCTGTCCGAGCAGGTGCGGACGGGCGAAGTGGCCGTCGTGGGCCTGGCCTACCAGCTCGCCGAGGGCAGCGCCCGGCTCGTCTCCTCCCACGGCGTCGAGAACACGGAGTACACGACCTCATGACACAGCGATTCGACTGCTCGGATCCCTCGGCCCGCCGGGCCGGCATCGACGCGGCGGTGACGGCGCTCGGACAGGGGCGGCTCGTCGTCCTCCCGACGGACACCGTCTACGGTGTCGGCGCCGACGCCTTCGATCCGCGGGCCGTCGCCGGTCTCCTCGCCGCGAAGGGGCGGGGCCGCCACAAGCCCTCCCCCGTGCTCGTCGGCTCGCGGGAGGCGCTCGACGACCTGGTCGCGGACCTGCCGGAGACGGCCGAGGCGCTGATCGAGGCGTTCTGGCCGGGCGGTCTGACGCTGGTGCTCCGCCACCGGCCTTCGCTCTCCTGGGACCTGGGCGAGACCGGCGGCACGGTGGCCGTGCGGATGCCCGATCATCCCCTCGCCCTCGACCTGCTCGCCGCGGCCGGCCCGATGGCCGTCTCCAGCGCGAACCTCACCGACCGGCCCTCGCCTGAGGACTGCGACGCCGCCCTCGGGATGCTCGGGGACTCCGTGTCGGTGTACCTCGACGGCGGCCGGACCGCCGGACCGGTGTCGTCGTCGATCGTCGACCTCACCGGCGACGTCCCGCTCCTCGTACGGGAGGGCGTCCTGTCCTTCGAGCAGCTGGCGAAGGTCGTCCCCGGTCTGATCACGCGCTGACCGCTTCCCTGCCGCTTCGCCGGAAGAGGTCCCGGCGCCGGAAGAAGTCCCGCCACCTTCCCGGTGAGCGGGAACCGGCCCCTGCGCCGGGACCCCCCTCCCTGACAGGCTCCCCTCCGCTGTGGTTCCACCGCCCGCGCCCCGCCGGAGGGGGCGGGACAGCAGGGAGGACGTGACAGATCATGAGGGGCGCGCAGACCATCGCCGGGCTCGCGGACTGGGCCGCCGAGCGGTACGGGGATGAGGAGGCCCTCGTCTTCGGCGAGGAGCGCTGGACGTTCGCGGAGCTGCGCGACCGGGTCGACCGGGTGGCGCGCGCGGTGATCGCGCAAGGGGTGCGCCCGGGCGACCCGGTCGCCGTGTGGGCGCCCAACAGCGCCCGCTGGGTGGTGGCCGCGCTCGGCGCGGTGGCGGCCGGCGGTGTCCTCGTCCCGGTGAACACCCGCTACAAGGCGGCCGAGGCCGCCGACATCCTGCGCCGCTCCCGTACCCGGCTGCTTTTCACCGAGCACGACTTCCTGGGTACGGACTACCGGGCGCTGCTCGCTGCCTCGGGGGAGGAGCTCCCGCTCCTGGAGCGGACGGTGACCCTGCACTCCGCGGACTGGTCGGGCTTCCTCGCGGGCGCGGACCGGGTGACCGGGGCGGACCGGCTCGCCCGTACCGCCGCCGTGCGCCCCGACGACACCGCCGACGTCCTCTTCACCTCCGGCACCACCGGCCGGCCCAAGGGCGTGCCCACCACCCACGGCCAGAACCTGCGCGTGTACGACGCCTGGGCCCGTACGGTCACCCTCCGGCGCGGCGACCGCTATCTGCTCGTCAACCCGTTCTTCCACACCTTCGGCTACAAGGCCGGCGTCCTCGCCTGCCTCCTGCACGGGGCCACGATCGTCCCGGAGCGGGTCTTCGACGCGGATGTCGTCCTCGGCCGGATGCAGGACGAGCGGATCTCCGTCCTGACCGGTGCGCCCACGGTCTTCACCTCGCTCATCCACCATCCCGAGCGCGCGGCGTACGACCTGAGCGCGATGCGGATGGCGGTCACGGGCGCGGCGAACATCCCCACCACGCTCATCGAGGAGATCAGGACGTCCCTCGGCGCGCGGAGCGTCAACACCGCGTACGGCCTCACCGAGTCATCGGGCGTGGTCGCGATCTGCCCGCCGCACGAGTCCCCGGAGACCCTGGCCCGCACCTCCGGCACGGCCCTGGAGGGCACGGAGCTGCGCATCGACGCCCCGCCCGGGGAGCCCGGCGAGATCCTCACCCGCGGCTACCACGTGATGCACGGCTACCTCGACGACCCCGAGGCCACCGCCCGGGCCGTCGACGCGGACGGCTGGCTGCACACCGGGGACGTCGGGGTGCTCGACGAGCGCGGCTTCCTGCGGATCACCGACCGGCTGAAGGACATGTTCGTCGTGGGCGGGTTCAACGTGTACCCGGCGGAGGTGGAGCAGGTGCTGCGCGGCCACCCGGCCGTCGTGGACGCGGCGGTCGTCGGCGCGCCCGACGCACGGCTCGGTGAGGTCGGCGTCGCGTACTGCGTGCCGGCGTCCGGGGCTCCGATCGACGCGGCCGAGCTGACCTCGTACACGCGCGAGCGACTGGCCAACTTCAAGGTCCCGCGCGCCTTCCACGCCCTCCCGGTCCTGCCGCACAACGCGGCGGGCAAGGTCGACAAGAAGGCGCTGAGGCGGTCGGCGGGGACCACCACCACCCGATGAGGAGAGTACGAACGTGAACGACAGCAAGATCCAGTCCGTCGATGCCGTCGTCATCGGCGCGGGCGTCACCGGTCTGTACGCCGTGCACAGGCTGCGCGGTCTCGGCCTCGCCGTGCGCGGCTTCGAGCGCGGGGACGACGTGGGCGGCGTCTGGTACTGGAACCGCTACCCCGGCGCCCGCTGCGACGTGGAGTCCGTGGACTACTCGTACTCCTTCGACGAGGAGCTGCAGCAGGAGTGGGACTGGAGCGAGAAGTACGCCACCCAGCCGGAGATCATCCGCTATCTGCGCCATGTCGCCGACCGCTTCGACCTGCGCCGCAGCTACGCCTTCGGCACCTCGGTGACCTCCGCCGAGCTGGACGAGGAGACGCTGCGCTGGACGGTCCGCACGGACGGCGGCGAAGTGGTGTCGGCCCGGTTCTGCGTGTTCGCCGTCGGCTGCCTCTCCAGCACCCACATGCCGGACATCCCGGGGGCCGGGGAGTTCGCGGGAGCCACGTACCACACCGGTGCCTGGCCGCACGAGGGCGTGGACTTCGACGGGCTGCGCGTCGGCGTGATCGGCACCGGTTCCTCCGGCATCCAGGCCATCCCCCTGATCGCCGAGCAGGCGGCGCACCTGACCGTCTTCCAGCGCAGCGCCAACTTCAGCATCCCGGCGGGCAACGAGCCGCTGGACGACGAGACGCGCCGCCGGCAGAAGGCCGGCTACGCCGAGCGGCGGCGCCTTTCGCGGCTCAGCGGCGGCGGCTCGCCCCACGCGGCGCACCCGTCGGCGACGTTCGAGGTGTCCGCCGAGGAGCGGCGGGCCGCGTTCGAGGAGCGCTGGGAGCTGGGCGGCGTCCTGTACTCGAAGACGTTCCCCGACCAGCTGACCGACCTCGCGGCGAACGAGGAGGCGCGCGCGTTCTGGGAGGAGAAGGTCCGCGCCCTCGTCGACGACCCGGCCACCGCCGACCTGCTCGTCCCCACGGACCATCCGATCGGCACCAAGCGGATCGTCACCGACTCGCACTACTACGAGACGTTCAACCGCGACGACGTGCGTCTCGTGAGCCTGCGGGAGAACCCGATCGAGCGGATCGAGAGCACCGGGATCGTGCTTGCCGACGGCACCCGGGTGGAGCTCGACGCGATCGTGTTCGCGACCGGTTTCGACGCGATGACCGGCGCGATCGACCGGGTGGACGTCCGGGGGCGGGGTGGCCGGAGCCTGAAGGAGGTCTGGAGCGGGGGTCCGCGCACCTATCTGGGCCTGGGTGTCGACGGCTTCCCGAACCTGTTCAACCTCACGAGCGCCGGCAGCCCGTCCGTCATGGCCAACGTCGTGCTCTGCGCCGAGCAGCACGGCGACTGGCTCGCCGACTGCCTGCGCCATCTGGACGAGCACGGCTACCGCGCGATCGAGGCGAGCGGGGAGGCCGTGGAGCAGTGGGTCGCGCAGTGCCGCGACCGGGCGGCGGCGACGTTGTTCCCGGCGGCGAACTCCTGGTACCTGGGGGCCAACATCCCGGGCAAGCCGCGGGTGTTCATGCCGTTCATCGGCGGCTTCGGGGTGTACGGGGAGATCATCTCGGACGTCGCGGCCTCGGGGTACAAGGGGTTCGAGCTGATACGCGGCTGAGGCCGGCGCCGCCCCGGAAAGCGCCCCGCCCCTCACCCGATCGGGTGAGG
>NZ_MWIG01000806.1:0-1095 GCF_002156145.1 Streptomyces sp. NRRL B-24572
GGGCCACCGCGGGGCTCCCGCCCCGCCTCGCTGCGCTGTGCGAGTCGCTCGTCGAGGACGGGCTGCCGGACATCGCGGTCGGCCACCCCGGCGAGTGGGGTCTCGCCGTGCCGGTGGAGGGCTTCCCCGAGCACCGGATCGACGGCTGCTTCGAGGCCGCCGCGATGCACCTGTTCGGCTACGACGTGACGGGCCCGCTGCCCCGCCGCGCGATCCACTTCTGCGGCTTCGGGCACGCGTTCTGCCACGCCGTGCTGCTGCCGGTGCTGCTGCTCGCGCAGGACGTCAAGCTGCCGCAGGACTTCAACGTCAACGAGTCGTACGTCATCGAGGAGGGCGTCCAGGAGGGCAACGTCTGGGCGCTCGACCTGCTCACCGAGTACGGCTCCGACACCCTGCGCCGCCACGTCCTCCAGGCCCGCCCGCTGGGCCGCCGCACGGTCTTCCGGCGGGAGCGGCTCGCGGCCGCCCGGCACGAGCTGGACGAGAACTGGAACAGCTGGCTGTCCCGGCTCTTCTCGGCCGTACGGGAGGAGTGCGGCGGCCTCGCCCCGCAGGCGCTGCCCGGCGGCACCGGCTGGGAGATCCTGGAGCGGCGGCTCCACCGGGGCGTGGACGACCTGCGCGAGGCCTACGGCCCCGACGCCTTCGACCCGCGCCGGGCGGTCGCCGTCCTCGACGAGATGGTCCGCTCGGTCGCCGACTTCGGTCACGTCAACGCCCACGAGCGGTGCCGGCCCAGCACCTCCTGCCGCCATCTCCCGGCCCTCGCCGCCCAGTTGGCGGTGGCGTCGGCCCTCGCGGCCTGGTCGCGGCCGGTGATGCCGGAGGGCGCGGACCGGCTCGCGTCGGCACTGCGGGTGGAGCCGGGGCGCCCGGTCGACTGGCAGGCCCTGACGGGCCCGCTGCCGGGGACCAGGCTGGCACCGCCGTCAGGGCCGGTCTTCGGGTTCTGACGCCTCGCCACACCTCCGTACTACTAAGCAACTAAGTACTTCCGTAGGAATGCCCCCTGCCGCGTGACCGTGCGCGCGAGCGACGCGCAGGGACACGTGGCCCCCACTCCTCAGGAGCCCCACGTGTCCCTGCGCGTCG
>NZ_MWIG01000807.1:0-233 GCF_002156145.1 Streptomyces sp. NRRL B-24572
CAGAAGGTCTTCGACGACGCGAAGCTGGTGCAGGTCTCCCCGGCCAACACCAACCCGGCGCTGTCCCAGGGCCCGAACTGGTCCACCGGCGACAAGAAGCGCGGCTACAAGTCGTACTTCCGCACCGCCACCACCGACGCCATCCAGGGCCCGTTCGCGGCCCAGTACGTCTTCAAGGAGGCCAAGAAGACCAAGGCCTTCATCATCGACGACAAGAAGACCTACGGCGCCGG
>NZ_MWIG01000807.1:300-666 GCF_002156145.1 Streptomyces sp. NRRL B-24572
CGAGGAGCTCGCCTCCGCCAAGGAGTTCCTGGCCAACTACAAGGCCGAGAACTACAAGGAGGCCTACGAGGCCTACGGCGGCTACGCCTACGACTCGACCTGGGCGATCATCGAGGCCGTCAAGAAGGCCGTCGAGGGCAACGGTGGCAAGCTCCCCGAGCGCGCCAAGGTCGTCGAGGCCATGCAGGGCGTCTCCTTCGAGGGCGTGACCGGTTCGGTCGCCTTCGACGAGTTCGGTGACACCACCAACAAGCAGCTGACCGTCTACAAGGTCACGGGCGGCGCCTTCAAGCCCGTCAAGTCCGGCACCTTCGGCGGCTGATCCTCAGCAGTCCCATCTCTCAGCACCACCTTCACCGCGCGGGG
>NZ_MWIG01000808.1:0-2823 GCF_002156145.1 Streptomyces sp. NRRL B-24572
CCGGGCGGCGAGCACGCTGCCGACGACCGCGACGCCGAACGCGGCGCCCATCTCCTGCACGGTGTCGTTCATCGACGAGAGCAGACCGGACTTCTCCGGGGGTCCCGCCGTCATGAGGACGTCGTTGACGAGCGGCTGCGAGAGCCCCATGCCCGCGCCGACCAGGGCCATCGCCCCGACCATCGCGCCGTATCCGTACTCCTCGGTGAAGAGGGCGAAGCCGGCGTATCCGGCGGCGAGGACGAGCAGCGAGAGGACGACGGTGTTGCGCACGCCGAGGGCCTTGGCGAGGACCGGGGAGAGCGGGGAGCAGATCATCAGCGCCACCGCGAGGGGAAGGATGGCCGCGCCGGCGGCGAACGGCGAGTAGCCGAGCACCAGTTGGAACTGCTGGGTGAGGACGAACAGGCTGCCGGTGAGGGCGAACATGAGGACGGCCATGGTGCCGCTGGAGCCCAGGAACCTCCGGTTGCGCACCACCGCCAGGTCGATCATCGGGTGCCGCGCCGTCGCCTGCCGCACGAAGAACAGGACCGTCACGACCGCGCCTCCGATCAGCCCGGCGAGGACCTCGGGGGAGGACCAGCCGAACCGCGGCTGCTCGATGACGCCGTACACGAGCGCCGAGACGCCCACGATGGAGAGCAGCGTGCTGAGCGGGTCCAGCGGGTGGGCCCCCGGGTCGGTGGACTCGGGCACGAGGACGGCCGCGCCGAGCACGGCGGCGGCGACGACGACCACGTTGACGAGGTAGAGCGAGCCCCACCAGAAGTGGTCGAGCAGGGCACCGCCGATGAGCGGTCCCGTGACGGCGCCGAGGGCCGTCACCGCGCCCCAGACGCCGATCGCCTTGGGGCGCTCCTCCTCGGAGAAGACGTGCACCAGGATGGAGAGCGTTCCGGGCATGAACGCCGAGGCTCCGGCGCCCATGAGCGCCCGGGCCGCGATCAGTTCCCAGGACTCGGTGGAGAAGGCGGCGGCCACCGACGCCGCGCCGAACAGCAGCAGACCGATGATCAGCAGCCGCTTGCGGCCGAACCGGTCGGACAGGCTGCCGGCCAGGAGCAGCAGGCCCGCGAGGACGAGCGAGTACGCGTCCACCATCCACTGGAGTTCACTCGTACCCGCGTCCAGCTCTCTGCCCAGGGTGGGCAGCGCCACGTTGAGTACGGTCGAGTCGATCGACACGACGAACACGGCGACCGCCAGCACGGCCAGAATCGCCCACCTGCGCGGGTGCTCCCTCTTGTCCACCACAACTCCTCGCGCGGCCGTGTGCGCCGCTCTACGACGGAAGGTACGTGTCGAACGTAGGGGCGGACCCCGACCGGCGACAACGCGGAAAGGGGTGATTAGGGGTCCCCTATCCCGGGCGCGGGGGCGCCGGTTCCGCGGCGGCGGACCGTACCCTCGGGCGCCCGGCGAAGGAGGAGACCACACCATGGCGCACGATCGGCAGACGGGGCTCGACGACGACCCCGCAGCCCTGGTCATCGAGGAGCTCGGGGACCTCGTCGGCGCGGCACCCGCCGCACCGACGGGCTTCGTCCCGTCCGTCGTCACCGGCACGTACGTGTGCGATCCGCCGTTCTTCGGCGGCTCCGACGTCGGCCGTCTCGCGGTGAGCGGTGTGGTGAACTCCCTGGCCACGGCCGGGGCACGGCCGCGGTCCCTGGCCCTCGCGCTGACCGTGGAGGCGGGGCTGCCGCGGCAACTGCTGCGCCGGCTCGCCGAGTCGCTGCGCGACACCGTCCACGAGTCCGGGGTCACCGTCGCGGCCGTCCACGGGCGGGTGGTGCGGGCCGGGGACGCCGACCGGGTCTACGTCACGGCCACCGGAATCGGGACCGCCGCCCCCTGCCCGCCGGACGGGGCCCGCCCGGGCGTCCGGCCGGGCGACCGGGTCCTGGTGACGGGCCCCCTCGGGGACCACGAGGCGCATCTGCTGTCGCTGCGCGCGGGCCTGGGTTTCGAGCACCATGTGGCCAGTGGCTGCGCGCCGTTGACCGGTCTGCTCGACACCGTCCGCGCGGGCGGGTACGGGGGTGCGGTACGGGCTGCCGCCGAGCTCAACGAGGGCGGACTCGCCTCCGTACTGCGGTCCTTCGGGGCCGGGGGACGCACCGGCGTCCGGATCGACGGGGACGCGCTGCCGCTGCGGGCCGAGACGCGGGTCGCGCTCGAAACCCTCGGCATCGCCCCCTGGGACGCGGCGAGCCCGGGCAGCCTCTGTCTCGTCGTCTCCCCGGAGGACGCCGCCGGCGTCCTGGCCGCGCTGCGCTCCCACCGGTACGGCCGGTGGGCCGCGCTCGTCGGCCGTGTCACCGCCCCCGCGGAGCGGCTCGCCTGGCCCGTGGAGGTACGGGACGCGGACGGCACCGTGCGCGCCCTGCCGGCACCGGTGAACGAGCCCGCGCGCCGGCTCTTCTAGGCGTCGGAGGCCCCTCCGGCGCGTCGGCTCTTCTCGTTGTCGCGGTATCCGCTCTCGTCGCCGCGGTATCCGCGCAGCGACACCGCGGCGATCGCCGTCGCCAGCACGGGGACCACCGCCATGCCCACCAGGATGCCCAGTTCGGCCAGGGACGTCTGCTCGACCGCCCGGCCGCTGTCCGAGGACAGATAGCCGAAGGCCTGCAGGACCAGGGCGAAGAGGAACGGGCCCACGGCCAGGCCGACGGCCTCGCCCGTGGAGAACAGCCCGGCGAGCAGGCCTCCGCCGCGCGTGCCGGTGCGCTCCGCCTCGCGGGGACCGGACACGCGGGACAGCTGCTGTTCCTGTACGCGATGCTGCCGGAGTGCATCGCCCGCGAGGCGGAGCGCACC
>NZ_MWIG01000809.1:0-7074 GCF_002156145.1 Streptomyces sp. NRRL B-24572
CGTCTCCACCCCGACCACCGCCGCCGCTGCCCGCGTCGCCGGTGGTCGGGGTGGAGACGACCGGCTTGCGCAGGGAGGAGAGGTCGTGGGCGTAGGTGCCCACGGCGTTGGCGATGACGTCGATGTTGACGTCGAAGGCGGTCATGTCGATGTTGCCGATGTCGTCGCCCTCGGCGTGGTAGTTCACGTCGTACGCGACGCCCGCCGTGCCGCCGAACCTGGCGGCCTGGGCAGGGGTCTTGATGCCCTCGGCGCCGGTGAAGGTGCCGCCGGAGGGGATGCCGACCGCGATGAACGGGCCGTAGTCGGAGCGGCCGGTGAAGTCGGTGCCCTCGTGCGGGGCCCCGTTCCTGTCCATGAAGTCGGTGATGTCGCGCTCCAGTTGGGCGGAGCCCTCGGGGCCGGCGCCCGCGCCGACGCCGTCGGAGTTGTCGCCGTCGTACACGAACAGGCCGTAGTTCGGCGAGGCGATCATGTCGAAGTTGAGGTAGAGCTTGGTCTCCTTCTTGTCGAGCGCGGTGAGGCTGTCGACGTAGTGCTCGGAGCCGAGCAGGCCGACCTCCTCCGCCGACCACCAGGCGAAGCGGACCTTGTTGCGGACCTTGTCCTTGGACTTGGCGAGTTCGAGGGCGGTCTGCAGGAGACCGGCGGAACCGGAGCCGTTGTCGTTGATGCCGGGGCCCGCGGTGACGGAGTCGAGGTGGGAGCCGAGCATGACGGTGTTGGCGGCGTTGCCGCCCCTGGTCTCCGCGATGACGTTGTTGGTGGAGCGCTTCTCCTGGAGCTGGCGGATCTCGAAGGAGAGCGAGACCGGGCCCTTGGCGAGGTCGGCGGCGAGCTGCGTGCCCTCGGCCAGGCTGATGCCGCCGGTGGGGATCGCGCCGGAGGCCGGGTCGCCGAGGGTGCCGGAGAGGGCGCCGTCGACGTTGTTGTAGACGATCGCGCCGGCGGCGCCGGCCGCGGCGGCGTTCTGCTGCATGACCGCGGCCTCCGAGTGCCCCCCGCAGCCGTACGCCAGGGACACGACCCGGCCGTCCGCCGGGGAGAACTCGTTCGCGCAGATGCCGAAGGCCTGCTTCAGGGAGCCCGCCAGCGGCACCAGGAACGCGCAGGACTCGCAGGAGGCCGGTGCCGCCTGCGCCATCGGCGTCTTCGCGCCGAACGCCTCGTCCCAGCGGTCCGCCGCCACGTGCAGGCCGTAGCGGGACAGGACCCGGGCCCTCCGCATGCCGAGTTCCTCCGCGACCGCCGCGATGGCGCCGCGCGACGGGGTGCGCGAGGTCAGCTCCGCGTCCTCCTCGTCGAGGTGCTCCTCCATCTCCTCCGAGACGGCGGAGTTCGGCGGCGGCGCGTCCTCGCCCGAGTAGCCCGGCTCCAGGCGCAGGTCGTCCTGCTCCGTGGGGAGGAGGTCCCCCGGGCCCATGTCGCCGGGGCGCAGCCGCTCGCTCCACGGCACCCACTCCGGGGCGAGGAGCGCGTCGGTGCCGGGCAGCAGGACGGTTTCGTCAAGCGTGACGTTCTTGGCGCGGGAGGCGCGGGTGACGGTCACCGCCCAGCGCCAGCCCCGGTAGCCGGGCTCCTTGGACTCGAAGTAGTGCGTGACGACGCGGTCGCCCTCCGCGACGACCTCGACGTGCGCGCCCACGATCCCTGGCGCGGCCGCCTCCTCGGCGGCCTCCCGCGCGAGGTCTACGGCCTCCGCGCACAGGCGGTCGGGGGTACGCGTGGCTCGCGGGGTACGCGGGGTACCGCTTCGCGTCGTCGCAGCACTCACAGGTCTCGCTTCTCTCCTACGCCGTCTCACGGGTGCGCCGGCCGAGGGGCGGGAGCGAAGCCACGGGCGGCGGGCGGAGCGGACCAGGGGGCCGCATCGACGTCCGCACCCGACTTGTCTCGCGCGTCTCGGGCACACCTAACGTCATCCATTCTGCGGGATGCCGAAGAGGCGCGCGGCCGAGAGCTTCCGCCGGTGACGCGCTACGCACGCTACCCCGTTCGCGGGCCTCCGCCCACCTGCCCGTCCCAAGTGACCGGATCCTGGAGCACCGGAACCGCCCCGGACCCTCCCCGTGCGGGCCCGCGCCCGGCTGGGCGGTGCCTTCCGCCGCCTGCCGTGCGGGCCATCGTCCCGCTGGGCCGGGACCGGGTGGGGCGCCGCCCCACAACTGCGGAACACCGCCCCGGCGGAACGACGGCCCACAACGGGGGGCGCGGCGCGCGACCGATCCTCCGTGGTCGTCTCCGTCGTGCCCCGGTTCGTCCGGCGCGCCCGTGGGGCACTATGACGGAGTGGCAGCCGCACGGTCCCCCGTACGATCACACGATCCCGCCGGGCCGCTCCGCCGAGCGGGCCGGAAGGTCGGGCGCGCCCTGCACCTGCCGTTCACCGGGACCGCCAAGGGCATCCGGAAGGCCACCCACGCGCACGGCGCGGGCGAGTCGGGGCTCGGGAAGCTGATCGAACTGCACGCCGTGAACGGCGCCGGCGACGTCATGATCACCGTCGCCCTCGCCTCCACCGTCTTCTTCTCCGTGCCGACCGACGAGGCCCGCGGCCGCGTCGCGCTCTACCTCGCCGTCACCATGGCCCCCTTCACCCTCCTCGCCCCCGTGATCGGCCCGCTCCTGGACCGCATCCCGCACGGGCGGCGCGCGGCGATGGCGGGCGCGATGCTGACCCGCGCGGTCCTCGCGATCACGATGTCGGGGGCCGTCGCGACCGGCGGCCTCGAGCTGTACCCCGCCGCGCTCGGCGTGCTCGTGGCCTCCAAGGCGTACGGAGTCGTCCGCAGCGCCGTCGTACCCCGCCTCCTCCCACCGAACTTCTCCCTCGTAAAAGCAAACTCCCGGGTCACCCTGGCCGGGCTGCTCGCCACCGGCATCGCCGCGCCCATCGGTGCGGGGCTCCAGATGGTCGGGCCGGGCTGGCCGCTGTACGGGGCGTGCGCGCTGTTCCTGCTCGGCACGTTCTGGGCGCTGCGGATGCCGCACAAGGTGGACTCCGCGAAGGGTGAGCGGCGGGCGCACCTGCTGACGCACGGCGAGAAGAAGCCGAGCCTGCGGACGGTCGGCCCCTCCGTGCTGCACGGCCTGGAGGCGAACGCCGCGCAGCGCATGCTGTCGGGTTTCCTGATCTTCTTCCTGGCGTTCCTGCTGCGCGAGCACCCGCTGCCCGGGCAGAGCGCCGCCGTCTCCCTCGGGATCGTGGGCGTCGCGGCAGGCGTGGGGAACGCGTGCGGTACGGCCGTCGGCTCGCTGCTCCGGGACCGGGGCCACGGGCCCGAGGTGATCATCGCCACGATGATCAGCGTGGTCTGCGGTACGGCGGTCCTCGCCGCGATCTTCTTCGGCGGGCTCATGGTCGCCGTCCTCGGCGCGGTCGCGGGCCTCACCCAGGCCCTGTCGAAGCTGTCCCTGGACGCGCTGATCCAGCGGGACGTGCCGGAACAGGTGCGGACCTCGGCGTTCGCCCGATCCGAGACGGCGCTGCAGATGGCGTGGGTGGTGGGCGGCGGGATCGGCATCGCGCTGCCCCTGAACGGCACCCTCGGCATGTCCGTCGCCGCCGCGATCCTGGCCCTGGGCGCGTTCCTCTCGGTCCGCGGCCTCCTGTCGGAGGCCCGCCGCCGCCCGGGACCCAAGGGCGGCCAGCCGAAGACGAAAGTGGCCTAGGGGTGTCTTGCCGATCGGGGCGGACAGGCCCTCGGGGCGTCTTGCCGATCGAAGCGGGCAGGCCCCGGGGCGTCTTGCCGGCCGGGGCGGGCAGGCCCCGGCACTGCTGGGGACACTCCGTGCGAAGCGGTACGCAGGGGCGGCACGCCGTACCCCCGCGTGGCGCGGACGCGGCGGCCCGATAGCCTTCGGCTCATGACCGTTGCGTTCTTCTCCGGCTCGCGCCGCCGGGCCGCCGTCGCCCTCGGGGCCGTCTCCGCCGGGCTCCTCGTACTCTCCGCCTGCGACAAGCCGACTCCGCTCGCGACCCTGACGGTCGGGACCGACTCGGTGCACTCCGAGGCCGCCTGCTACAACGACGGCGACGCCATCAAGGAGTCGCAGATCCAGCAGTGCCTCAACAAGAAGGCCGAAAAGACCATCACGGTCTCCACGGACGACAAGATCCGCTTCGGCGTGGACCCGGAGATCGCCGACCACGGCTGGACGATCTTCCTCGGCGGCCAGCAGGCCGAGCCCGAGCCCTACAAGAAGACGTACCGGACCATCCCGGCCAGCGCCTTCTTCTCCCAGTCCCCGACCGGCGAGGCCACCGACAAGACCCAGGTGACCATCGTCGAGAACACCGGCAAGAAGCTGACCGGCATCTGGCACTTCCAGCTGAAGAAGGACTCCTGATCCGCCGGTGGTCCACCGGATCCTGATCGTGACGGCCGTGGCGGCGGAGGCGGACTCCGTCTCCGCCGGCCTCGGTCTCGGCACCCCCGAGCCGCTTCCGCTGCCGGGGGGTCTCGTCCTGCGCCGTCACGAGAACCGCGTCGACGTCCTCGTCGGCGGGGTCGGCCCCGCGGCCGTCGCCGCCGCGACGGGGACGGCCCTCGCGTACGAGGCCCTGGCCGGGAGCGGCTACGGACTCGTCGTCTCCGCCGGAATCGCCGGCGGCTTCCAGCCGACCGCGCCGGTCGGCTCCGTCGTCGTGTCGTCGGCGATCGTCGCCGCGGACCTCGGGGCCGAGACCCCGGACGGGTACCTCACGGTCGAGGAGCTGGGCTTCGGCCGGTCCGCCCACCTCGTGCCCGAGGAGCTGACGGGCCGGATCACCGCCGCGCTGGCCTCCGCCACCCGGAGCACCGAAGGCCCGGACGCCGGGGGCCCGCCGCACGCCGCAGGCCCGCCGGACGCCTCAGGCCCCGCCACCGCAGTCCCGGACGCCTCAGGCCCCGCCGCCACAGACCCGCCGCACGCCTCAGGCCCGCACGCCTCAGGCCCGGACGCCGTCCCTGCCGCGGGGGCCCCTCCGTACACCCTCGCGCCCGTCCTCACCGTCTCCACCGTCACCGGTACCGCCCGTCGCGCCGCCGAGCTCGTCGAGCGGCATCCGACCGCCGCCGCCGAGGCGATGGAGGGCTTCGGCGTCGCCGAGGCCGCCGCCGCGTACGGCGTGCCCGTCGTCGAGATCCGGGCCGTGTCCAACGCCGTCGGCCCCCGCGACCGCGCCGCCTGGCGCATCGGCGAGGCCCTGGGCGCCCTCCGGCACACCTTCGAACTGCTCGGCAGCACCGTCTTCGTGGAGGCGCACGCGTGAAACTCAAGATCGCCTACTCGCCCTGCCCCAACGACACCTTCGTCTTCGACGCCTGGGCGCACGGCCGGGTCCCGGGCGCGCCCCGGCTCGACGTGACGTTCGCGGACATCGACGTCACCAACGGCTGGGCGGAGAGCGGCACCGACGCGCACGACGTCCTGAAGGTGTCGTACGCGGTGCTGCCGTGGATCCTCGACGAGTACGCCCTGCTGCCCTGCGGCGGCGCCCTGGGCCGCGGCTGCGGGCCGCTCGTGCTGACCCGTGAGGAGGGGGCCGACCTCTCCGGGAAGACCGTCGCCGTGCCGAGCGAGCGCTCGACCGCGTACCTGCTGTTCCGGCTGTGGGCGGCCGAGAAGGTGCCCGGCGGCGTCGGGGACGTCGTCGTGATGCCGTTCCACGAGATCATGCCCGCCGTGCGGGACGGGAAGGTCGACGCGGGGCTCGTCATCCACGAGGCCCGCTTCACGTACGAGAACTACGGGCTGCACCGCCTCGCCGACATGGGCGAGCACTGGGAGTCCACGACCGGCCTGCCGATCCCGCTGGGCGCGATCGTCGCCCGCCGCTCGCTGGGCGCCGAGACGCTCGGGCTGCTCGCCGAGTCCGCCCGCGCGTCGGTGCGGATGGCCTGGGACGATCCGGAGGCCTCCCGGCCGTACGTCCTGGAGCACGCCCAGGAGATGGACCCGAAGGTGGCCGACCAGCACATCGGCCTCTACGTGAACGAGTTCACGGCCGACCTCGGCGAGCACGGCTACGCGGCGGTCCGCGGGCTGCTCACGCGCGCCGCGGCCGAGGGACTCGTACCGCCCCTCGGCCCGGACGCGCTGCGGTTCCCGTAGGACCTCAGCCCCGGACACGCCGCGGTTCCGTAGACCTCAACCCCGGACGCGCCGCGGTTCCGTAGAACCTCAGCCCCGGACGCGCCGCGGTTCCAGTGAAGGGCTACACGTCCAGCTGGTCGGCGACCGCCCGCAGCAGGCCGGCGATCTTCTTGCCCGCCGCCTTCTCCGGGTAGCGGCCGCGCTCCAGCATCGGCGTGATGTTCTCCAGGAGCGTCGTCAGGTCCTGCACGATGGACGCCAGTTCGTCGGGCTTACGGCGCTGCGCCGCGGCGACGGACGGGGTCGGCTCGAGGATCGTGACGGACAGCGCCTGGTCGCCGCGCTGACCGGCGACGACCCCGAACTCGACCCGCTGCCCCGGCTTCAGTGCGTCGACTCCGGCAGGGAGCACCGACGAGTGGACGAAGACGTCGCCGCCGTCGTCGCGGGAGAGAAAGCCGAAGCCCTTCTCGCTGTTGAACCATTTGACCTTGCCGGTAGGCACGTCTGTCCTCGTCCTCGTCCTCGTCGGTGGGGATGGCAAACAGCGGGTCGTCGACCGACCCGCCGGCACCAGGCTAATGGTCAGAAGGCCGGTGACAAGACGTCGCCGACGTGTTCCTCCGGCCTGGGAACTACCCTGGCGGGATGCGTAACGAAACCCCCGCCGTGCCGGTGGACGACAGTGCCCCGGGTGACGGCCTCGTCAAGGCCGGTGTGATCGTGTTCGCGGTCGGTGCGGTCGCGACGCTGGTCACGGTGGCCCCGCTGCTCCTCGGGACGGACCCGTTCCCCACCGTCGCGTACCTCGTGTCGATGCTGATGGGGGTCGGGTTCCTCGTCGCCGCCGCCGGGCTGCTGCGGTCGGTCGCGGCCCAGCGGCGGCAGGCCCGTTCCGGCCGGGCCGTCTGAGGCTCAGGCCAGATACCCCTCCCACCAGGCGCGGAAGTCCGTCAGGTCCCGCAGGACCACGTCCGCGCCTGGTGGGAGGGG
>NZ_MWIG01000081.1:0-17639 GCF_002156145.1 Streptomyces sp. NRRL B-24572
ACTTCGATGCAGTTGCCGCCTTCGCCGCCGCTGTAGCTGGACTTGCGCCAGTCGTAGGCGACTTCGATGCAGTTGCCGCCCTCGGAGCTGCTGTAACTGCTCTTGAACCAGGCCAGTTCCGTGGTGTTCATCGTTCTCCCAGCAGTTTTTCGATCCAGGCCAGGGACTCCTGAGGCGAGAGTGCCCGCGCCCGGATGATCCCATAGCGCTCGGCGTAGGTGCGCGCCTGTTCTGGCGCGGTGATCAGCCGGGCGTGTCCGTAGATCTCGGTGTACGCGACCTCCCGCCGCCCCGGCGGGGTGAGGAGCGTGAACGCGCCGTCCAGGTAGGGGTGTTCCGTGCCGTCCTGCGGCATGATCTGGAGCTCGATCGTGCGCCGCCGGGCCACGTCCAGGACGCGGCGCAGCTGCTCGCGGTGGACCTGCGGTCCACCGAACGGGCGCAGCAGGACTGCCGCCTCCAGGACGAAGCTGATCGTCGGCGACGGCCACTTGTCGAGGATCACCTGTCGGGAGATCCGGTCGGCCACCCGCTTCTCGATCGTCGCCTCGTCGAGCATGGGACGGCGGTTCTCGAAGAGGTACCGCGCGTATGCCTCCGTCTGCAGAAGGCCCGGCACGGCCTGCACCTCGTAGTAATGCAGCGCCACGGCCTTCGCTTCCGCCTGGGCGAAGTCCTGGAACCAGTCCGGATGTCGGGTCCGCGCCCGCGACAGCGCCTCCCGTACGTCGTCCGCCGCAGCCGCGAGCACCCCACCCGCCCCGAGCACTGGGTCGACCATGACCAGAAAGTCCGGCTGGGGGACTCGTGCCCCCCTCTCGATCGAGGAGATCAGGTCCTTGCTGCAATGGATGATGGCGGCCAGCTCCGCCTGGCTCAGGCCCGCGTTCCTCCGCAGCGCCTTGATCTGTTTGCCCAGCGCCCGGAAAAGGTGCGCCGTACCGTCCGCCTCGGAGGGCCGTTCCGGCCGCTCCTCCTCGTTCCCCGACATCCGTACCGCCCTCGTGGCGTACCCGTACAGTTACCCAGCGTCGTGGCGTCGCTGCTGGTCAGCGTACGGTCGGGGGCCCAGGCTCGGGGGCATGAAATCCGAAACCGCCACTCCAACCGGTGAGTTCACGCTCCGGCTCTCGACAACGCGCCGGGGCGCACGCCTGGCGCGGTTACTCGCCGTGCAGCAGCTCCACGACTGGGGCCTGACCGGAACCGATGCCGTCGAACTGGTTGTCGCCGAGCTCGCCAACAACGCCGTCCAGCACGGCTGGGTGCCCGGGCGGGACTTCGAGGTGCGGATGGAGCGGGGCGACGACCACGTACGGGTCGAGCTGTCCGACGCGCGGGGCGAGCGGCGGCCCGTGCCCGCCCCGGCGCCGGACGAGGGCGGGTACGGGCTGCTGCTCGTCGCCGCCCTCGCCACGGCGTGGGGCGTGAAGGGCCGGTCCGTCGGCAAGACGGTCTGGGCGACCGTGCCGTTGTCGGATCAGAACATGGTGGTGGGGTAGGAGGTCGGCCATATGTAGGTCTTCAGCTCGAAGTCCTCGAAGGGGGCCCTCCAATTGCCGGTTCCCTTGGCGAAGTACACCCCTGCTCCGTCGGGGTCGCCCACCAGGTCCGGGCGGCCGTCGTGGTCGACGTCACCCACGCGGATCGGCACGAAGTTCCGCCAGTCACCGATTCTGGTGCGGGAGGCGAAGGTGCCGTCGCCCCTGCCGAGGTAGAGCCAGAGGACGCCGGCCGCGTCGCGGGCGACGAGGTCGCCTGCGGCGGCTCCGCCGATGTTCTCGGTGGCGGTGATCGTGTTGTAGACGCCCCAGCCACCGCCGACCTTCACGCGTGTGGCGAACGGGGACGTGACGGAGCCGGTGCCCTTGTAGAGCCAGAGGACGCCGGTCTTGTCGCGGGCGAGGAGGTCCGGGCGGCCGTCGCCGTTGAGGTCGCTGCCGCCGGTGAGCTGGTCGTAGATCTGCCAGCCGCCGCCGACGCGCACACGGGGCGCGAGCGTGCGGCCGGCGCCCTGGTGCAGCCAGAGGACGCCGGTCTTGTCGCGGGCGACGATGTCGGCGTACGAGGAACCGGCGATGTTGCCGGGGGCGACGAGCTGGTCGTAGGTGTTCCAGCCCGTGCCGATCCGCACGGGGTTCTCGTCCTGCCAGGTCGGTCCCCAGCGGTTCGTGTACCCGTCGTGGACGAACAGCTCGCCGTTGCCGTTCCGTACGAGCAGGTCGGAGCTGCCGTTGTCGTCGAAGTCGTGCGAGGTGGGCTTGTGGACGACCTTGAAGGACCCGGAGGCGACGAGGTCGGGGCCGATCTTGTCGTGGGGAGTCGCCGTCAGCTTCCAGGTGTAGTCGCCGTTGTACGCGGTGACGGAGTCGCCGAGGAGGCCGTCCCACTTCGCGGTGTAGGTTCCGCCGGAGAGGTAGGCCTGGACTGTCGCCCGCTTTCCGGTCGCCGTGTGCACCAGTTCGACGTTCACCGTGGCCCCGGTCCGGCTCAAGGTCCAGCTCAGGGGAACCGGGGCGGGGGTGCGGTCGAAGTCGATCGTCGCGGGGACGTCCTGCTTCACCAGCCCCAGCTTCGTGGGTTCGCCGGTGCTCGCCACGAGCGTGACCACCGGCGGGGCGCCGTCGGCGCCGGGGGCGATCCGGTAGAGGCCCTCGCCCTGGTCGATCGTCCCGCCCCGCGCCATCTGGACTCCGCCGGCGCCGGAAACGGAGCTCGTCGTGTGCTCCAGGAGCTTGACCGTCTCGCCGGTCGTCAGGGAGCGGGCGTAGAGCGCGTACAGGGCGTTCGGGTTCAGCGACCCGTAGGTCCCGAACTGGCGGTACGTCACCCAGTCGCCGATCAGCTCGATGGCGACGAAGGCCGTTGTCCCCAGGTCGTGGCGCACGGTTTCGTTCGTGCCCCGCCGGGTCACAGCCACCTTTGTCGTGGAGTCCGCGGACTTCTCGACCCAGGCGATGTGGGTGGCCGACAAAGCGGTGCTCCCCACCTCGCCCTCGGGCAGCTCGTACTCCTCGACGACCGCGTGGGTCGCGATGTCCACGACGGCCGCCCGGTTCCGCTTCACCCCGTCCACGGTGCCCGAGTACCGGATCACGGCGGTGTCGGGCGAGTCCACGTCGATGTAGGTGATCACGGCGTCGGCAGGCAGGCCGGTCACCGTCTCGTCGACCAGGACACCCTGTGGCTTGCCGATGATGTGGACGTCGGTTCCGCCGGTCGCGTTGGCCTTCTTCATGACGAGGCGGGTGCCCGCGTACCTCGCGAAGGTGTAGCCGCCGCCGAGGGGGTTGATGTCGATCTCCAGCGGATCGCCTCCGCTGCCCATGTCGTACAGCGTGAAGACACCGTCCTTCGAGCCGCTCGACACGATGTCCGACCCGTGGGCCGATGCGTACGACACTCCGGGGAGGACCGTTGTGACGCCGTCCGCGAAGCGCGTCCACCGCCAGGTGAGGGGTGTGTTGATGATGCTCTGAGTACTCAGGAAGCCCGTCGGGCCGGCACCCATGACCCAGGAATCGACCGGGAACGGCACGACGTCCTGCTCCGCCGACTCCCCGGCGGCAGCCGTCACGGCCCCCGTCGTCGCGAAGGCCGCGGGCGCGGCCGTCGCCGCCGCGCCCGCCGTGAGGGTGCCCACGGTGACGGCGAGGGCGACGGTGACGGCGGCGGCGAGCCGGTGCCGGGACGTACGTGCTGGGGACACGATGCTGTTCCTCCCCCTGTGGTCGGGGCATGGTGCTCCATGCCCCGACCACAGGACCTCCGGGCGGATCGAAAGGTTGTACGTCCGGTCGGCTGATCCGTCAGAAGGCCCTGTCGAAGTCCTTGGCATAGCCCAAGCCCACGCCCCAGCTGGGATTCGTGAAGGGGGCCCGGTAGTCACCCGTGCCCCTGTAGATCTCCACGCCGTCGGTGGTGGTGCCCCTGTGGTCCACCGCGAGCAGGTCGGCGCGGCCGTCCTTGTCGGCGTCGCCGATGCCGACGAGATCGGTGTACTGGTTCCAGCCGCCGCTGATGCGGGTGCGGGCGGCGAAGGTGCCGTCGCCCTTGCCGAGGTAGAGCCAGAGGACACCGTCCTTGTCGCGGGCGACGAGGTCACCGGCCGGGCCTCCGGCGAGGTTTCCGGTGGCGGTGAGCCGGTTGTAGACGCCCCAGCCGCTGCCGACGCGCTTGCGCGGGGCGAACGGGGCCTGCTCGTTGCCGGTGGCCCGGTAGAGCCAGAGGACGCCGGACCTGTCGGTGGCGAGGAGGTCGGGGCGGCCGTCGCCGGTGAGGTCGCTGCCGGCGGTGAACTTGTCGTAGATCTGCCAGCCGCCGCCCACCTCGGTCCGGGGGGCGAAGGAGTGCCCGGTGCCCCGGTAGTACCAGAGGACGCCCGTCCGGTCGCGGCCGAGCAGGTCGGCGTAGGAGGAACCGGCCAGGTTGCCCGGGGCGATGATCCGGTCGTACGTGTTCCAGCCGCCGCCCCGGTCGGTCCGCTCCCACGCGCCCTGATAGCGGTTGTCGAACATCTGCCGGACGTCGAGGGAGGAGAGGCGTCCCGCGCTGTTCGTGAGGAGCAGGTCGGGGGAGCCGCTGTCGGAGTAGCCGTGGGGATGCGCCTTGCCGACGACCTTGAGGGTGCCGGATCGTTCTACCGCCGGGCCGATGCCGTTCCAGGGGGTCGCCGTCATCTTCCAGGTGTACGTGCCGTGGTAGGCGGCGACGGCGTTGTCGAACTGGCCGGGCCAGTTCATGGTGACCCCGTTGCGCGCGTACATGTCGTCGGCGTAGGAGGTCCAACGCTTCCCGGACGCCTCGTGGGTGAGGACGAGCCGGATATCCGCGCCCTGCCTCCCGAACTGCCAGAAGAACCGCGCCTTGGAGCCGGCCGTGTCGAAGTCGACGGTGGCAGGCACCTCTTCGCCCACCACGGTGAGCGCGACGGGCCTGCCCAGGCTCGCCACGAGGGTGGCGGCGGGGAGGCCGTCCGGCCCCGTGGCGATCCGGTAGATGCCCTCGCCCTGCTCGATCGTGCCGCCCTGCACGAGGAGCTCGGAGTCCGACTGGCTGCGGATGGTGTCGACGACGTCGAGGACCTTCACCGTCTGCCCGGTCGTCAGCGAGCGGAGCGTCAGCCCGTAGAGGGGGTTGGGGTGGCGCTGCAGGAAACCAGGCTTCGTCGTTTCGGCGTATGCCAGCCAGTCGTCGTCCATCAACTCGGTCTGGAGGAACTGTCCGTAGCCGATGGGAATGCGGGTGGAGTCGGCCTCGCCCCGCCGGGCCACCTCCAGGGCCACCGCTCCGTCGGCGGTCGGGGCCTCGGCCCAGGCCAGGTGCGTGGCGGACAGGGTGACGTCGGTCTGGTATCCGCCTCGTGTCGCGCGGCGCTCCTCCACCGCCTTGGCGGTGGCGACGTCCACCACGGCCGTACGCCAGCCGGCCGCGTTGCCCTCGGGTACGTCGTACAGGAGGGACAAGGTGTCCGGCGAGTCCACCTGGCTGGAGAGGTCGCGCGCGGCCATGTCCGTGGGCAGCCCGAAGACCGTACGGTCGATGATCGTGCCGTCCGGCTTGCTGACGAGGTGGACGTCCCGGCCCTCGCTGCCGTCGTCCTTGGGGACGCTCACGACGAGGGTGCTGCCGACCAGGTCCATGAGGGTGGCGCCCGTGCCGAGGAAGCCGATGTCGATGGACACGGGGGAGGAGGCCCCGGACATGTCGTACACGGTGTGGACGGTTCCGGCCGAGGCCACGACGGTGTCCGCGCGGACGGTGCCCCTGGAGCCCGCGGGCAGCGCGGTCGTGACGCCGTCCGCGTACCGGGTCCAGGAGAAGCCGCCGTCGTTGTGACGGGTGAGGAACCCCGACGGGCCGTTGCCGACCAGCTGGGAGTCCTGCGGCAGGGTGGGCACGGTGGCGACCTGCTGATCCGCCGCGACGGCCGCCGTCTCCGGGCCCGCGCCGGTCGCAGCCACGGCGGGCGAGGCCAGGACGCCCGCCGTGACGGCGAGGGCGACGGCCACGGCGGCGGCGAGCCGGTGGCGGGACGTGCGTGCGTGTGCCAAGGCAGTGCTCTCTCTCAAGAGGCGCGGGCGCGGCGCGATCCGCCGCGCCCGCAGGACTCTTGAGGTGCCCGGAAGGTTGTACGGTCCGGGCGCCCTGTTCCGGCCGTATCCCGCCGATCCGGCAGAAGACCGTCAGAAGATCGTCAGGTCCGAGCCGAAGTAGTCGTAGGAGTAGATGGCCTGGCGGGTCCCGAAGGGTGCGCGCCAATCGCCCGTGCCCTTGTAGACGTACGTGTTGCCGTAGTGGTTGTTCGCCAGCAGGTCCGGGTGGCCGTCGCGGTCGACGTCGCCGAAGCCGGCGAGCCCGTAGTACGCGTTCCAGCCGCCGCCGATCCTCGTCCGGGCGGCGAAGGTGCCGTCGCCCTTGCCGAGGTAGAGCCAGAGGACGCCGGCGGTGTCGCGGGCGACGAGGTCGCCGGCCGGGCCGCCGCCGATGTTGTCGGTGGCGGTGATCTGGTTGTAGACGCCCCAGCCGCCGCCGACCTTCACGCGGGGCGAGAAGGGGGCCGTGGCGGAGCCGGTGCCCTTGTACAGCCACAGGACGCCGCTGGTGTCGGTGGCGAGGAGGTCGGGGCGGCCGTCGCCGTTGAGGTCGCTGCCGCCGGTGAGCTTGTTGTAGATGTTCCAGCCGCCGCCGATCTTCACGCGGGGCGCGAGGGCGTGGCCGGTGCCCTGGTGGAGCCAGAGGACGCCGGTCTTGTCGCGGGCGACGATGTCGGACTGCGGGGCGCCGGCGACGTTCCCGGGGGAGACGAGCCGGTCGTAGGCGTTCCAGCCGCCGGTGCCGAGCCAGGTGGGAAAATCGGGGGTCCACGAGCCGAGGGGGCTGCTCGTGTTGTACAGCTTCAGACCGGTGGAGTCCCGCACGAGCAGGTCGGGGGTGCCGTTGTCGTCGAAGTCGTGCGGGACGACCTTGCGGACGACCTTGAAGGTGCCGGTCTTCTCCACGGCCGGGCCGATGCCGCCGATGGGCTGCGCCGTGAAGCGCCAGGTGTAGTCGCCGTTGGGGGCGGGGGCCCTGTACTCGGCGGGAATGGCGGGGTTGCTCGTGACGAACGTGCCGTCCCACTTGAAGCCGTATCGGCCTTCTCCGTAGGAGGAGATCTCGGGACTCCACGATTTGCCGGTCGCGGGGTGCTCCAGCCTGACGCGTACCTCCATCGCCGGCCTGTTGAGGGTCCAGGTCAGTGGGACCGGGGTGGTGACGCCGTCGAAGTCGATCGTCTCGGGGACGTCGTGCTTCACGAACTCCAGCGTGGTGGACTGGCCGGTGCTCGCCACGAGGGTGACCGTCGGCCGGGCGCCGTCGGCACCGGGGGCGATCCGGTAGAGGCCCTCGCCGTGCTCGATCGTCCCGCCCCGCGCCATCTGGGTCCCGTCGGGGCCGGGGGTGGAGGTCAGCGTGTGGTCCAGGAGGTCGACCGTCTCACCCGTCGTCAGGGAGAAGGCCCGCAGTGCGTACCTGGAGTTCGGGAGCGAGGTCGGGTTCGGCGCGAACTGTCGGTACGTCAGCCAGTCGCCGACCAGCTGGATGCCGACGGAGTTCGTGATGCCCAGGTCGTGGCGTACGGTCGCGCCGGTGTCCCGCCGGGCCACGGTCACCTTCACCGTGGAGTCCGCGGGCTTCTCGACCCAGGCGATGTGGGTGGCCGAGAGGGCGGAGTTCCCCACGGGGACGTCGGGCGTCCCGTACTCCTCGACGACCGCGTGGGTCGCGATGTCCACGACGGCCGCGCGGCTCCGCTTCGTCCCGTCCACGGTGCCCGCGTACATGACCACGGCGCTGTCGGAGGAGTCCACGTTGACGCTGGTGATCGCGGCGTCGGCCGGCAGGCCGGTGACCGTGTCGTCGACCAGGTCCCCCTGCTGCTTGCCGATGACGTGGAGGTCGGTGCCGCCGGTCGCGTTGGCCTTCTTCGCCACGAGCCGGGTGCCGGCGGATCCCACGACGGTGTAGCCCTCGCCGAGGGGGCGGATGTCGATCTCCAGCGGATCGGCGTCCGTCGCCATGTCGTACAGCTTGAAGACGCCGCTTCCGTCGGTCCCCCGCACGACGTCCGTGCGCCGCGAGCCCCCGTATGAGCCCCCGGGGAGCACGGTCGTGGCGCCGTCCGCGTACCGCGTCCACCGGTAGGTGATCTGCGTGCCGCCCTGGCCGCTCAGGAAGCCGGTCGGGCCGGCGCTGAGGACCGAGGCGTCGACCGGGAACGGGACGACGTCCTGCTCCGCCGACTGCGCGGCGGCGGCCGGGGCCACGGCCGCCGCCGCGGCGAAGGAAGGCGTGACGGTCACAGTGGTCACGGCCAGGACGGCCGTCACCGCCGCGCCCAGCCGGATCCGGGCGGTGCGTGTGCGGGTCAAGAGACTGTTCCTCCCCCAGAGGTGTGGGCATGGCGTTCGACGCCATGCCCACAGGACCCCCGAGGAGATCGGAAGGTTGTACGCCCGGGTCAGAACAGGGTCGTGGGGTACGTCCCGAGCGGCTCCGGGCTGTACACCTCGCGCCGGGAGCTGAACGGCGCGCGCCAGTCGCCCGT
Organism: Streptomyces sp. NRRL B-24572; assembly: GCF_002156145.1. NCBI lineage: Bacteria > Bacillati > Actinomycetota > Actinomycetes > Kitasatosporales > Streptomycetaceae > Streptomyces > Streptomyces sp. NRRL B-24572. Next base: position 8,591 of record NZ_MWIG01000081.1, read on the forward strand.
GCCCACGTAGTAGGAGAGGGTCTCGAAGTTGCCGCCCATGACTCCCTGGGCGACGAGGTCCGGGCGGCCGTCCCTGTTGACGTCGCCGACGCCGACGAGGTCGGTGTAGCGGTCCCAGCCGCTGCCGATCCTGGTGCGCGGCGCGAACGTGCCGTCGCCCTTGCCGAGGTACAGCCAGAGGACACCGGCCCGGTCGCGGGCGACGAGGTCGCCGGCGGGGCCTCCGGCGAGGTTGCCGACGGCGGAGATCTGGTTGTAGACGCCCCAGCCGCCGCCGATCTTCTTGCGGGCGGCGAAGGGTGCGGTTCCCTTGCCGGTGCCCTTGTACAGCCACAGGTCGCCGGCCTTGTCGGCGGCGAGGAGGTCGGAGCGGCCGTCGTTGGTGAGGTCGCTGCTGCCGCCGACGAGCTTGTCGTAGGTCTGCCAGCCGCCGCCGATCTTCGTACGGGGGGCGAAGGCGTGGCCGGTTCCGGAGTACAGCCAGAGGTCGCCGACCCGGTCGCGGCCGATGACGTCGGCGTACGGGGAGGCGTCCAGATTGCCGGGGGCCGCGAGCCGGTCGTAGATGTTCCAGCCCTGGCCGATGACCGTGGGCGTCCGCTTGTAGCCCCAGCGGGTCTCGTAGAGGCTCTGACGGGCGTCGTAGTTGAGCAGCCGGCCCGAGCCCGAGCCGTCCAGGACGAGGAGGTCCGCGAGGCCGCTGTCGGAGAAGTCGTGCGGGGCGGGCTTGCTGCTGACCTTGAGGGTGCCGGTCCTGACCAGGTCGGGCCCGATGCCGTTGGACGGGCGGGCGGTCATCTTCCAAGTGTAGTCGCCGTTGGAGGCGGCGGAGTGGTCGTCGAACATGCCGGTCCAGCGCACCCCGGAAAGGGAACCGTCGCGTTCCGTGAAGCCGAGGTCGGAGGTCCAGCGCTTCCCGGACGCGGTGTGGGTGAGGACGACGCGGAACCGGTTGGGCTTGCTGAACTCCCAGAAGAAGCCCGGCTCGTCGCCGCGCGCGAGGTCGGCCGAGGTGGGGAGGGGAGCGTTCGCGTACTCCTTGGCGCCGAGCACGACGGTCTCGCCCGTGCTCGCCACCTGCGTGGCGGCCGGGGTGCCGTCCTCGCCGGGGGCGATCCGGAAGAGGCCGTCGCCCTGGGCGATCGACCCGCCCTGGACCAGGGCCGCGCCGCCGGGCGCGTACCGGAGGCTGACCACGTGGTCGAGGAGCGTGACGGTCTTTCCGCTCGTGAGGGAGCGGGCCGTCAGCGCGTAGTACGGGTCGGGCGTGAGGGCCTTGGCCCCGCCGGTCACGGTGTACATCACCCAGTCGCCGAGCAGGCGGACGTCGACCGGGTTCGTGGTCCCGACGGGGATGCGCTGGACGGCGGTCTCGCCCCACCGGGCCACCACCAGGTCCACGGTGCCGGTGGACGACTTCTCCGTCCAGGCCGCGTGGGTGGCGGTCGCGCTGACGCCGGACAGCACGCGCCGGGTGTAGCCCGGGCCGGGCACGATCTCGTCGTACGCCTTCGGGACGGCGCGGTCCTCGGTGACCTCGGCGGTGGCGACGTCCACACGGGCCACGTGCTTCGCGGACACCCCGCCGACCGTGCCGGTGTAGAGCAGGGTCAGGGTGTCGGGCGAGTCCGCGCGCGCGTAGTGGATCACGACGTCCTCGGGCAGCCCGCTCACCTTGCGGTCCACGACGGTGTCCGCGGGCTTGCCGACGAGGTGGAGGGAGGTCTTCTTGTCGGCGTCGGTGACCTTCAGGACGACGGTGGCGCCGGCCAGTCCGGTGAACTCGGCGGACGTGCCCAGGAAGGCGGTGTCGACGACCTCGGGATCGGCGCCGGTGGCCATGTCGTACAGCTTGTACGCGGCCCCCTCCCGCTTCGCGATCGTGTCGGTCTGCTGGCCGCCCTGGTAGTCACCGGCGGGCAGCACGGTCGTGACGCCGTCCTCGTACCGCGTCCAGCGGAAGGTCCCGTCCGAGGGCAGCCGCGTCAGGAAGCCCGACGTGCCGTTGCCCCGGATCCGGGAGCCCGGCGGCAGCTCCGGCGTGACCTGCTGCGTGTCCCCGGCCGCCGTCACGGCCCCCGTCGTCGCCACGGCCGCCGGTACGGCCGTGAGCGTGCCCACGGTGACGGCGGCTACGAGGGTCGCAGCGGCGGCGAGACGGTGCCGGGACACATGTGCTCTGGACAAAGTGGTGTTTCCTCCCCAGAGGTGTGGGCGCGGCGAGATCGCCACGCCCACATGACTCACGGACCGCTCGAAGGGTTGTGCGTCGTGATCAGAAGAGTTCGGTCACTCCGTCGCCCACACCGGGGTTGTACGGCGCCCGGCGGGACGCGAACGGGGCCCGCCAGTCGCCCGTGCCCTTGTACACGTAGAGGCTGTCGTAGCGGCCGCCGAGGACGTCGTACGCGATGAGGTCGTTCTTGCCGTCGCGGTCGGTGTCGCCGATGCCGACCAGGCTCGTGTACTGGTTCCAGCCGCTGCCGATCCGCGTGCGGGGCGCGAAGGTGCCGTCGCCCTTGCCGAGGTACAGCCAGAGGACGCCGTCCTTGTCGCGGGCGACGAGGTCACCGGCGGCCGCTCCGGCGAGGTTGCCGGTGGCGGTGATCCGGTTGTAGACGCCCCACCCGCCGCCGACCTTCACACGCGGCGCGAAGGGCTTCACGGCGTCGCCCGTGGCCTTGTAGAGCCACAGCACGCCCGTGGTGTCGGTGGCGAGGAGGTCCGGGCGGCCGTCGCCGGTGAGGTCGGAGCCGGCGGTGAGCTTGTTGTAGATCTGCCAGCCGCCGCCGACCTTCGTCCGGGGAGCGAGGCCCTTGCCGTTGCCCTGGTGCAGCCAGAGCACGCCCGCCTTGTCGCGGGTGACGACGTCCCCGGCGGTCGTGCCGGCGATGTCGCCGGTGGCCGCGATCCGGTCGTACGTGTCCCAGCCCGTCCCGAAGTCCCCGGGGGTCAGGGGCTGGGCCGTGCGCTCCCGGTCGATCTGGCCGATGTCGTACGAGCGCAGCCGGCCCGCCCCGTCCCGGGAGAGGAGGTCCGGTGAGCCGTTGTCGTCGAAGTCGTGCGGCCTCGGCGCGCGGGTGAGGGTGAGCGTGCCGGTGCGGACGACGTCGGGTCCGATGCCGTTGGCGGGCTTCGCCGTCATCGTCCAGGTGTACTCGCCGTTGTACGCCGGGAGGCCGTTGTCGAACAGCCCTTCCCAGACGAACGGGAAGTCGGTCACCCCCGTGCGCGGGAAGGGGGAGCTGATGGTCCGCTTCAGACCGGACGCGGTGTGCGTGAAGACCAGGCTCGCGGTCGCGTTGAACCGGCTGAGCGACCACGAGGCCTTCAGCGAGCCGCTGTTGCGGTCGAGGTCGACGCTGCTCGGGGGGAGGGTCTCCTTCTCCACCGTGAGGACGGTGGGCCGGCCGGCGCTCGTCACCAGAGTGGCGACCGGGGTGCCGTCGGCGCCGGGGGCGACGCGGTAGAGGCCCTCGCCCTGCTCGACCGTGCCGCCGAGGACCAGCAGGCTGCCGTCGGGGTCGACGGTGGCGGACTGGACGTGGTCCAGGAGCCTGACCGTCTCGCCGGTCTTCAGGGAGCGGGCGGTGAGGGGGTGGAGGGTATCGGCCCAGGTGGCCGTGCCGCCGCCGTTCCGGTCGTACGTCACCCAGTCGCCGACCAGCTTGAGGATGATGTCCTGCGAGTTCGTCCTGCGGGAGTCCAGCGGTGTCCGCTCGACCTCCGTGCCGCCCCGGCGGGCCACGGCGAGGGTCGCCTGGCCCCCGGCGGGCGTCTCGGCCCAGGCCACGTGGGTCGGGGACAGGACGGTGGAGCCGGTGACGGTGGACGACGCGGTCCCGTACGTCTCGGTGACCGCGCCGGTGGCGGGATCCACCACGCCCACGTGCTTCGTCCAGACCCCGTCGACCACGCGGTTGTAGTGGAGCACGAGGGTGCCGGGCTTGTTGGTGTACATCAGCAGGGGCCGGGAACCCTCGGGCAGGACGACCTTCCGGTCGACGACCTGGCCGCCCTCCGCGGAGACGAGGTGGTACTCCAGGCCGGAAGCCGTGCTCACCGTCATGACGAGGGTGGAGCCGACGACCCGGTTGAGCGTGTAAGGGGTGGCGGCCGTGTTGAAGGCGGAGGTGTCGATCACGAGGGGCTCCGAGGCACCGCTCATGTCGGTGAGCGTGATCACGCTTCCGTTCTGCGTGGCGACGGTGTCCGTGCCCAGGGCGCCCCAGTGCCTCCCGGAGAGCGTGGTGGTGACGCCGTCGGAGAAGCGCGTCCAGCGGTAGACGACGCTCTGCCCGCCGGTGGCGCTCAGCATGCCGGTGCGGCCGGCGCTGATGAGCGTCGAGTCGGCGGGGAGCGTGAGCAGCGTGTCCTGCTCGTCCGTGACCGCCTGTACGGGGGTGGCCGGGGCGGCGGCGAAGGCCGGGGTCGCGAGACCGGCGGCGGTGGTGACGGCGAGCACGGCTGCGATGGCCGCGCCCAGTCGTCTCCGGGGTGTGCGTACGTGCGGCAAAACGTGTTCCTCCCCCAGAGGTAAGGGTGTGACGGATGATCCGTCACACCCTTACCGATCGCCGAGGGGGCCGGAAGGTTGTGGCCCGGCACCGTAGGGCTTGGAACATTGCCGGTGCCGAACCCCGTCGGCTAGGAAACGGAGTTGAACTTCGTCCCTTCGCCCGCGTACAGGTTCGTCGTCAGGCGCGTGAACGGCGCCGTGGCCGAGCCGGTGGACTTGTAGACGTACGTGCCGCCCGTCCCGTACGCGATCAGGTCCGGGCGGCCATCGGCGTTCACGTCGCCCGCGCCGACCAGCTGGGAGAAGGCACCCCAGCCGGAACCGACCTTCACCCGGGTGGAGAAACCACCGGAGCCGTTGCCCTGGTAGAGCCACAGGACGCCGGAGGTGTCACGGGCGACCAGGTCGTCCGCGGACGAGCCCGCGATGTTGCCGACCGCGGTGATCTGGTTGTAGATCCCCCAGCCGCCGCCGATCTTGACGCGGTTCCCGAACGGGTGGAAGAGGTCGCCGGTGCTCGGGTAGAGCCACAGCACGCCGGAGGTGTCGGTGGCGAGGAGGTCGGACCTGCCGCCGCCGGTGAGGTCCGAGCCGCCGGTCATCTTGTTGTAGACGCCCCATCCGCCGCCGACCTTGGTGCGGGTGGCGAAGGTGCCGTCGCCCTTGCCGGAGTACAGCCACAGCACGCCGGTGCCGTCGAGGGCGACGAGGTCGCCGGGCGTACGGCCGATGATGTTGCCGACGGCCTCGATCTGCTTGTACGTGCCCCAGCCCGAGCCGATCTTCGTACGGCGGGCGGTGTTGATCTGGCTGCCCACGGGCCAGTCGAACAGGTCGTCGCGCCACAGCGTGCCGGAGGCGTCCCGGGCCAGGACGTCCGTCGAGCCGTTGTCGGTGAAGTCGTGCGGGTTGGCCGTCCGCGTGACCGCGAAGCCGCCGGAGGCGGTCGCCGGGGCGGTGCCGTCGCTCGGGGTCGCCTTCACGGACCAGGTGTAGTCGCCGTTCGGGGCGCTGACGCCGTCGAGGACGCCGTTCCAGGGGAGACGGAAGGTGTTCCCGCTGACCGGGTTCACCAGGTGCGTGACGAGCTTCTTGCCGGTGGCGGCATGCGTGAGCGTGACCTCCACATCGACGTCGCCGCGCGACAGCGTCCACTCCATCGGGACCTCGGTGCCCGGCTTCTCCAGGCTCACCGTCGCCGGGACCTTCGAGCCGGTCACCTGGACGCCCAGGACCCGGCCCGTGGTGGCCTCCAGGGCGACCGTCGGGCGGGCGCCGCCCGAGCCGGAGATCCGGAAGACGCCGTCGCCGTCGGCGCCGAAACCGCGCACGAGCAGGGTGCCGTCGGGGGCGTGGGCCACGCTGGAGAAGTTGGCCAGGAGCTTGTACGGCTGGGCGCCCGCGTCGGTGAGGCTCCGCGCGTACAGCGGGCTGGGGTTCTCGGCGGTGGCGGTGCCCGGGACGCCGTACAGGATCGTGTCGCCGACGATGCCGGCGACGACGGCACCGGCCATGGCGTCGGTCAGCGGGATGCGCGTGACCGTGGTGGTGCCGAGCTTCTCCGCTCTGATCTCCAGGCCGCCCTCCGGGGCCGAGTGGACCCACGCCTGCCAGTTGGCGGTGAGGGCGCCGGTCGAGGACTGGGACCACTGGGCGGTGCCGGTGCTGCCGCCCCAGTCGACGACCGAGTTGTTGAAGGCGCCCGTGGTCGCGCTCCACCACTTGGGCTCAAGGCCCGATGTGCCCTGCACCATCTCGGTGCCCAGGACGACCATGTTCGTTCCGTCGGTGGCGACGACCTTGAAGTCCACGTTCTTGCGCATGCCGGACGTGAGCTTCGTCTTCTGGACGACGCCGTTGACCTGGGTCAGCTTCCACAGATCGCGGTAGTTCTCGGTGCCGCTCGGGACGCTCACGAAGAGGCTGTCGCGGACGATGCCGACCAGCTGGGCGCCGGAACCGAACACACCGATGTTGAGGTTGGCGTACGTCGTGGTCGCCGGGTTGTACGCGGTGAACATGCTGCCGTCGCCCGTCAGCATGTAGTCGGAGGTGGAGTCGTAGGCGTTCGGCCCCGACAGCGTCGACACGGTGCCATCGGTGTGGTGCCACTCCAGGGCGGTGGTGCCGTTCTCGTCCGTGCAGGTCGTGACGTAGCCGTAGGCGCCGGTGGAGACGACCTCGGCGCCGACGGGCAGCAGGCCGGCGGCGGTCGGCGCGCACCGGCCCTCGGCGGTGGTGGCGGCGAAGGCCGGGGCGGTGACGAGGGTCCCCGTCACGGAGGCGACCGTGGCGAGGGTGAGGACCGCTGCGGCCAGACGGCGGCCGGATATACGGGTGTGCTTCATGTGCGCCTTCCTGAAAAGACCGGTCAGAAGATCGAGTTGAACTGGGCGGCGTCGGAGTGCACGTCCGTGAACACGCCCGGCTTGAAGGGGGCCGTCGCGACCCCGGTGCCCGAGTAGAGGCGGGAGCCGGAGCGCCCGGCGGCGTAGAGGTCCACCCGGCCGTCGCGGTCGGCGTCGCCGACGCCCACGAGGTGGGTGAAGCCGCCCCAGCCGGAGCCGACCTTCACGCGCGTGGTGAAGCCGCCGCTGCCGTTGCCCTGGTAGAGCCACAGGACGCCGGAGGTGTCGCGGGCGACGAGGTCGCCGGCGGCCGTACCGGCGAGGTTGCCGACGGCCGTGATCCGGTTGTAGATCCCCCAGCCACCGCCGACCTTCACGCGCGCCGCGAAGGGGGCCGTGGCGTTGCCGGTGCCCTTGTAGAACCACAGCGCGCCGGTCGTGTCGGTCGCGAGGAGGTCCGAGCGGCCGTCGCCGTTGAGGTCGGAGCCGCCGGTGAGCTGCTTGTACGTGTTCCAGCCGGAGCCGACCTTCACGCGCGTCGCGAAGCCGCCGTTCCCGTTGCCCTGGTACAGCCACAGGACGCCCGAGGCGTCTCGGGCGAGGAGGTCGGGGGCCGCGCCGCCGGCGACGTCGCCGACGGCCTCCAGCTGGTTGTAGATCCCCCAGCCGGTGCCGACCGCGTACCGCCCGGTCGAGGAGACCTCTCCCGCCGGGGTGACGACGGTGTCGTCCCGCCACAGCTTGCCGGAGGCGTCCCGGGCCAGGACGTCCGGGCTCGTGTTGGACGTGTAGTCGTGCGGGCCGGTCTTGCGGGCGACCTTGAAGGTGCCGGTCTTCTTGAGGTCCGGGCCGATGTTGTTGAGCGGCGTGGCGCTGAGCTCCCACGTGTACTCGCCGGCCGGGGCGAAGCCGCCGATGCCGCCGAGGACCTTGGCGGTCGAGCCGTCCCAGTTCATGGTGACCACGCCGTCGACCGGAGTGTGCGAGTAGGTGTTGAACGTGAACGAGGCCTGCTGCCCCGTCGCCTTGTGCCGCAGCGTCACCGAGCCCTGGACGTTGTTGCGGGACAGGGTCCAGCTGAGCTTCGCCGGCCCGGTGAGGGCGTCGAAGTCGACGGTCGCGGGGACGTCCGTCCTGAGGAGGGTGAGCGCGGTGGGCTGTCCGGTGCTCGCGACGAGCGTGACGACCGGCCTGCCGGTGGCCGGGTCCGGGGCGATCCGGTAGACGCCCTCGCCGTGGGCGACCGAGCCGCCGCGGACGAGGAGGCTGCCGTCGGGCGCGGAGACCGAGGACGTGGCGTGGTCGAGCAGCTTGATCTTGCTGTCGGGGTTGTGGGAGTCGACGGCGGTGAGCGCGTCGTACGGGGTGGGGTGCTGGGTCGTGCCGCCCTCCGTCAGCCCGTACGTCACCCAGGAGCCGACGAGGCCGATGTGCATGCTGTCGAAGTTCCAGCCGCCCGAGGTGAGGGAGGCGAGGTCGATGACCGGCCCGGAGCCCTCCCCGCCGCGCTCGGCGAAACGGATCCGGGCGGCATACGGGTCCGTCGCCCCGCCCGTGACCCAGGCGAAGGAAGTGGCGTCGGCCGCGAAGTCCTTGGCGCCGGCCTCGCGCTTCTCGACGACCTGGGCGGTGGTGGCGTCCACGACGGCGAGGTAGCCGATGACGGAGTCGCCGGTGTCGACCGTGTACCGGACGAGGGCGGTCGTCGGCGAGATCGTCTCGGCCCGCCAGACGCGGGCGTTGGCGGGGAACCCGGTCACCCGGCGGTCGGAGTCCGCGTACACGCCCTCGGTCCTGAGCCGGACCTCACCCGTCCTGGACGTGGAGTCGTACGAGGAGAAGAGCAGGGTCCGGCCGATGACCGTCCGCAGCAGCTGCCGGGTGTCGGGCTGCTCGATGACGGTGGTGGCGCCGCTCGGGTCCGACATGTCCCGGAGCAGGTACTGGGTGCGCGTGGGCACCCGGGTGACGACCGTGTCGGAGTGGCCGGCGAAGTACTCGGTCTGCTGGGGCAGGGTCGTGGTGGTGCGGTCGACGGTGCTCGTCCAGCGGTAGGTCTCCTGGCCGTTCCGGTACTCGACGGTCAGGAAGCCGGAGGGGCCGGCGCCGACGATCCGGCTCGTCTGCGGGATGGAGATCGCGCCGTCGAGGGCGTTCGCCGGTCCCTGGACGGAGGTGGAGG
>NZ_MWIG01000810.1:0-4842 GCF_002156145.1 Streptomyces sp. NRRL B-24572
TGGCGGCGGAGGCGAGGGCGGCCACGGCGAGCACCGCCCCGAGCGTCCGGCGGGAGCGGTGCGCACCTTTTGCCATCATGTGGTCCTTTTGTCGTACGAGCTGCATGGCGCCGCATCCTGTCAGCGCGAGAGCCCCTTCCGGGCCGCGACACCGCCGTACCGCCCCACCCGTCCCCCGGCCGGCCCACAGCCCTCCAGGGCCCAGAATGGGACGGGTGACCGACCTCGCCTCCTTCGCCGCCCTGCTCACCCCCGAGGGACAGACGCTCCTCGCCGCCCTGCGCGACTACGACCCCGCCCAGGAGCTGGCGGTCGCCTCCCGGCTGCGCCGCGAGCATCCCGCCGAACTCGTCTCGGCCGCCCTCGGCCAGGCGCGGCTGCGGCAGCGGGCGGTGGCGAAGTTCGGCGCCGAGGACGCGTACCGGATGTACTTCACGCCCAACGGCGTCGAGCAGTCCACCCGCGCCTCGGTCGGTACGTACCGGGCGGCCCGGCTGAAGGCGCTGGGCGTCGGCAGCGTCGCGGACCTCTGCTCCGGGATCGGCGGCGACGCGATCGCCCTCGCCCGCGCCGGGATCTCCGTCCTCGCCGTCGACCGCGACCCGCTGACCGCCGAGGCGGTCCGCGCCAACGCGGCGGCGCTCGGCCTCGCCGACCTGATCGAGGTCCGCTGCGCCGACGTCACCGAGATCGACACCACCCCCTACGACGCGGTCTTCGTCGACCCGGCGCGGCGCGGCGGCCGGGGCAGGATCTTCGACCCCGAGGCGTACTCCCCGCCGCTGTCCTGGGCGATCGAGGCGGCCCGCAGGGCCCCGCGCGCCGCGCTCAAGATCGCCCCGGGCGTCCCGCACGAGGCGGTGCCCGAGGAGGCCGAGGCCGAGTGGATCTCGGACGGCGGGGACGTGAAGGAGGCCGTGCTCTGGTTCGGTACGGAGCCGGGCGCCCGCCGGGCCACCCTGCTGCCCTCCGGCGCGAGCCTCCCGGGCCGGGGCCTGCCCGACCCGGCGGTCCGCCCGGTCGGTCGCTACCTGTACGAACCGGACGGCGCCGTCATCCGCGCCCACCTGGTCGCGGAGGTGGCCGAGGAGCTCGACGGCGGCCTGATCGACGAGACGATCGCGTACGTCACGGCGGACGGGCTGCGCCCGACCCCGTACGCCACCGCTTACGAGATCACCGACGAACTACCCTTCAACCTCAAGAAGTTGAAGGCCCTGCTGCGGGAGCGCGAGGTCGGCACCCTGACGGTGAAGAAGCGCGGCTCCGCGGTCGAACCGGAGGAGATCCGCCGCAAGGTGAAGCCGAAGGGCCCCAACGCGGCGACGGTCCTGCTCACCCGGGTCGCGGGGGCCCCGACGATGCTGATCGGCCGGCCCGCGAACCAACCCTAGGGGGAGTCACATGGCACTGCACCCGGAAGGCGTGTTCACCGGCGGTCCGCTCGCGCACCTCGCCGGGCTCGCCGCCGGCCCCGACCCGCTGGAGTGGGAGGTCCTGCGCCTGAAGCGGGTCCTGCGCCTCAACCACTGGGACGCGGCCTGGCGGGAGACCCCGCAGAAGCTCGCCTCCCAACTGGACCACCTGTCCACCGTGTTCACGGAGGAGTTCTTCGCGACCTGCCCGGAGCCGGCCCGCCGCACGTGGCGAACGGCGGCCGGCCCGAAGGGCGTCCCCGCGTTCATGACGGACCTCGCGACCCTGCTGCGCCTGGCGGACCGCGAGGGCGACGCCCGCTACGAGGACGTGCCGCTGTCCGCCTGGGAGGTACGGGCGCGGTTCCCCCTCCTGCTCGCCCTCGACGGCTGGGCGTACGACGGCGAGCACACCTCGTACGAGGAGAGCCTGCACGCCTTCATCGAGGCCGAACACCCCTTCTGCTTCCACGAGTTGATCCCCCGCCTCACCCAGGCCCTGGAGGCCCGGACGCTGTGCGCGGAGTCACCGGCCTTCGCCGCCTCCTTCGCGGAGCTCGCCCCGACGGCGACCCCGGAGACCCTGGACGTCCTCGCCCGCCTCACCTTCACCCACCTGACGGAGCACCATGGCTGAGCCCTTCTCAGAGGTTTTCGGGAACGCCGACCAGGCGGTCGTCAGCGCCGACGGGAAGTGGATCGCGGCCAGCGCGTGCTGGGCCCGCCACAGCCGCGTCGCCGTCTACCGCGCCGCCGACCTCTCCCTCGCGCACCTTCTGACGTTCACGGAGGAGGCCGAGCCGATCGCCTTCCACCCCGCGCTCCCGCTCCTCGCCATCGGCCTCGACAACGGCGACGAGTACTTCCGCGCGGGCGGTCTCACCCTCCTCGAAGCCGACACCGGCCACCGCGTCGACTTCACCGACCCGGGCCGGGGCATCGACCTGGTCCGCTGGCTGGATCCCCGTACGCTCGAACTCACCTTCCGCGCGGTGGACATGCACAACGAGTACGTGCACCACGTCTGCCGGCCCACCGTCGTCCGCGACGACTGGCGCGGCCTCACCCCCGGCGCCCTCGACCTGACCGCCCTCGACGGGCCCCTGTTCGACGATGTCGCGTACCCCGACCCGGGATCCGCGCGGGAGCTCCTCCGGTCACTCGCCGAGCAGGCGGGCCGACCCTACAGCTGAGCCCGTTCGAGGAGCAGCGCCCGCTCGCTCTCGTTCCGGGTGAGCGCGGCCGCCCGTTCGAACTCCGCCCGGGCCTCCTCCGTACGGCCGAGCCGGGCGAGGAGGTCGCCCCGGACGCTCGGCAGCAGGTGGTAGCGGGCCAGGGCCGGTTCGGCGGCGAGGGCGTCGACGATGCGGAGGGCGGTCTCGGGGCCCTCGGTCATCGACACGGCGACCGCGCGGTTCAGTTCGACCACCGGGGAGGGCGCGAGGGTGCCGAGCCGTCCGTACAGCGCGGCGATGGTCGCCCAGTCCGTGTCCTCGTACGAGGCGGCCCGCGCGTGACAGGCGGCGATCGCGGCCTGGAGGGCGTACGGGCCGTAGGAGCGGCCGTCCCCGGCGCGCGCGAGGGCGGCGTACCCACGGCGCATGAGGAGCCGGTTCCAGCGGCTGCGGTTCTGGTCGGCGAGGAGCACCGGCCGCCCGTCGGGGCCGGTGCGGGCCGCCGTCCGGGAGGCCTGGAGTTCGAGCAGGGCGGCGAGGCCGTGCGCCTCGCTCTCCCCCGGCATCAGGGCGGCCAGGCCCCGGGCGAGCCGCAGGGCGTCCTCGCACAGGCCCGGCCGCAGCAGGTCGTCGCCGGCGGTGGCCGCGTACCCCTCGTTGAAGATCAGGTAGACGACCTCCAGGACGGAGCCGAGCCGGGCGGCCCGGTCCTCCCCGTACGGCACCTCGAAATCCACGCCCGCCTTCGCGAGCGTCCGCTTGGCGCGGGTGATCCGCGCCGCGACCGTCGCCTCCGGCACGAGGAAGGCGCGGGCGATCTCGTCCGTCCGCAGCCCTCCGACGAGCCGCAGAGTGAGCGCCGCGCGGGCCTCGGCGGAGAGCACCGGGTGGCAGGTGGTGAAGACGAGTCGGAGCACGTCGTCGTCGATGTCGCCCGGGCCGGACGGCTCGGGGTCGTACGACTCCTCCGCGAGCGTCCGGCCCACCTCGGCGAGCTTCCGCCCGTACGTCTCGCGCCGCCGCACGAGGTCGACGGCGCGGTGCTTGGCGGCGGCCGTCAGCCAGGCCCCCGGGCGGTCCGGGATCCCCGACCGCGGCCACTGCTCGAGGGCGGAGACGAGCACGTCCTGGGCGATCTCCTCGGCGATGCCGACGTCCCGGACGATCCGCGCCACCGTGGCGATGATCCGCGCCGACTCCATCCGGAAGACCGTCTCAAGCGTGCTCTCCACCGTCACATCCCGTATGAGAGCACAGGGCGGGTCAGCCCTCCGGCATCTCCTCGACCTCGCGGACCTCGAGGCCGACCTTCCAGTGCGGCGGGTGCACGGCCAGGAACCGCTTCCCCCACTCGACGGCCTCGGCCATGTCCTTGCACTGGAGCATCGCGTAGCCGCCGACGACCTCCTTGGTCTCCGTGAACGGGCCGTCGGTGAACGACAGCTTCCCGTCCGACCAGGTGATCCGGGTGGCCTCGGCGGTCGGCCTGAGCCCGGCCGTGTCCACCATGGCGCCGGCCTTGGTGATCTCCTCGAAGAGCTCCCCCATCCGCTGCTCGAAGCCGGGGTCGGCGCTCTCCATGTCGATGGTGTTCTCCTCGATGCGGACGAGGGACAGGAAGCGGGGCATGACGACTCCTCGGTGTGCGGTGGGGCGGGGCCGTTCCCCGCCGTCCACACATACGTCGAACGGGATCCGCCCGCATCGACACCGCACCCGGAGGATTTCTCAGACGTAGTCCTCCAGGCGGGCCACCGTGAAGCCCTGCTCCTGGATCTTCCGCAGCATCGTCGCCGTCATCTCGGTCATCGTCCGGCCCTTGAGCTCGGACGGGCCCCGGAAGTGGGCCAGGATGATGTCCCCGGGGTGCAGCTTCCGGTCGCCGCGCTGGTACTGCATGTTCTTGATCTGCATGGACTCGCGCCACAGCACGATCGCGTCGAGCCCGCACTCCCCCGCCGCCGCGCGCGTGGCCTCGTTCCAGTTGCCGTACGGCGGGCGGAAGAGGCGCGGGGTCGTGCCGTACCGCTGCTTCAGTTTCGTCTGCTGGCCGCAGATCTCCCGGTGCTGGCCCTCCTGGGAGAGGGTGCGCAGGTTGGGGTGGGTGAGGGTGTGGTTGGCGAGGCCGTTGCCCTGGGCGAGGAGCGGCTCGAAGTAGCCGTAGTCGGCGCGTATGGACGAGTCCGTGAGGAACATCGTGACCGGGACCTTGAGGTCCTTCATCATCCGGACGAACTCGGGGTCCTTCTCGG
>NZ_MWIG01000811.1:0-840 GCF_002156145.1 Streptomyces sp. NRRL B-24572
GGTCCGGGCCACCAGCTCGTCGGCCAGCCGCTCCGCCAGCTGCCGCCCCACGACCGGGTCCAGCTCGCGGGCCCGCGTCAGGTACTGACGTATCTCCAGCCACAGCGCCTCCGGCACCGCCGAGAGATCGATCCCGGCGAACCGCCCCACCAGCCACGGCGGCGGCGGAGGCACGGCCAGGACCCGCGCCGCGGGTATCCGCTCCCGCACCACGAGCGTCCCCGCGAAGACGTCCCCGAGCCGCCGCCCCCGCTCGGACACCAGCGAAGCGACACAGGCGACGACCCCGAAGGTCATCAGGATCTCCACGACCCCCATCGCACCCCGCACCAGCGCGTGCCGGAACCGGATCGGCCCCCCGTCGTCCCGCACCACCCGCAGCCCGACGGCCAGCTTCCCCAGCGACCGCCCGTGCGACAGCGTCTCCACCGCGATGGGCGCCCCCACGAGTACAAGGAGGAAGGACGCGATGGACACGGCCGCCACCGCCGCCTCGTCCAGCGACGCCGTGGCGACCGCGAGCCCGAGCGTGATCAGCAGATACGCGGCCCACACCACGACCAGGTCGATGAGCGACGCGAGCGCCCGACTCGGCAGCCGCGCCGGCTGCAACCCCAGTACGACGGCGTCCCCCGTCACCAACCCACTCATGGCGCCCACCCTTCTCCGAACCTTCCCGACCCCTCCGAACGCCAGTCTGCCAAGCTGACCCGCAGCGCGCCGCAGTAGTACGGACCCGTCCGCAGCCAGTGCCTGGAGCAGCAGCCGATCATGGACCTCGACGTCTACGTGACCGCCCACCGCGCCGAGTGGGAACGCCTCGACCACCTTCTGCGCCGG
>NZ_MWIG01000812.1:0-3330 GCF_002156145.1 Streptomyces sp. NRRL B-24572
CGCCGCGGGGGAAGGCGTCGCCTTGCGGGGCGCGCCGGGCTTGGCAGCGGTCTTGCCGGCGTTGCCACCGGGACCCTGCAAAGCGTCAGTCAACTTGCGCACGACCGGCGCCTCGATCGTCGAGGACGCCGAACGGACGAATTCACCGAGTTCTTGGAGCTTGGCCATGACGACCTTGCTCTCCACACCGAACTCCTTGGCGAGTTCGTATACCCGGACCTTAGCCACTTCGCTCCTTTATAGGTCCGGTTACCGCCGGACCGTCGCTACTTCATGGGCGTACTCATCGCGTACTCATCGAGTGCTCATCGCAATCTCGACCTACTTCCAACTCGCGAGGTACCTGACCGCACGGTGTTCCGTGCCGTACTTCTTGTTCACTGCGGTGCCGCCTGCTCGACGTGGTGACGGAGTGTCTCCGTGTCGAGCGGCCCCTGGACCTTGAAGGCCCTCGGGAAGGCCCGGCGGCGGACCGCCAGGTCGAGACAGACCACGGCGGGGTGCAGGTACGCACCCCGGCCGGGCAGCGTACCGCGATGATCAGGAACGCACTCGTCCTTGTTCACCACGATCCGCAGCAGATCGCTCTTGGCCGCTCGCTCCCGGCATCCCACACAGGTTCGCTCAGGGCACGCGCAGGCATGCGTCCGGCCAGACACGATTAAGTCTACCTCCCCGTACCGACCTCACCCGTTTGGGGCAAAAATCGAACAGCTGTTGGCCAAAAACGGTCTCAGTCCTGCGGACCGGCCGGCTCCGTGTCCGGACGGATGTCGATCCGCCAGCCGGTCAGACGCGCGGCGAGGCGGGCGTTCTGGCCCTCCTTGCCGATCGCGAGCGACAGCTGGTAGTCCGGCACCGTCACCCGGGCGGAGCGGGCGGCGAGGTCGACGACCTCGACCTTGGAGACCCGCGCCGGCGAGAGCGCGTTCGCCACCATCTCGGCCGGGTCGTCCGACCAGTCGACGATGTCGATCTTCTCGCCGAGCAGCTCGGCCATCACGTTGCGGACGCGGCTGCCCATCGGGCCGATGCAGGCGCCCTTGGGGTTCAGGCCCGAACGGGTGGAACGGACGGCGATCTTGGTGCGGTGACCGGCCTCGCGGGCGATCGCCGCGATCTCGACCGAGCCGTCGGCGATCTCCGGCACCTCCAGGGCGAAGAGCTTCTTCACCAGGTTGGGGTGCGTGCGCGAGAGGGTGACGGACGGACCGCGGACACCCTTCGCCACCCGGACGACGTACGTGCGCAGCCGCAGACCGTGCGTGTACTCCTCGCCCGGCACCTGCTCCTGCACCGGAAGGATGGCCTCCAGCTTGTCGTCCAGCTTGACGAGGACGTTCTTCGGGTCCTTGCCCTGCTGCACCACACCGGCGACGACGTCGCCCTCGCGGCGCGCGTACTCGCCGAAGGTCACGTCGTTCTCGGCGTCCCGCAGCCGCTGCTGGATGACCTGGCGGGCGGTGCTCGCCGCGATCCGGCCGAAGTCCGACGGGGTGTCGTCGAAGTCCTTGGGCTCCTGGCCCTCCTCCAGGTCGGAGGGGTCCTCCTTCGCCCACACCGTCACGTGACCGGTGGCCCGGTTCAGCTCCACGCGCGCGTGGCGACGGGCGTCGGGGGTGCGGTGGTACGCGATGAGGAGGGCCGACTCGATCGCCTCGACCAGCATCTCGAAGGAGATTTCCTTCTCCTGTGCCAAGCCCTTCAGGAGCTTCACGTCGATGTCCACGGCTACGCCTCCTCTTCCTTCTTGTCCTTGCGGTTGAACTCGATCTCGACACGCGCCTTGACGATCTCGGCGAACTCGACCCGGCGGGCGGTGGGCTTGCGCCCCTTCACGCCCGGCACCTCCATGTCGAGGCCGTCCTCGTCCACGGCGAGGATGCGCGCGACCAGGTCCCCGCCCTCGGCCAGCTGGAGCTTCGCCAGACGGCCGGTGGCACGCACGTAGTGGCGGTGCTCGGTGAGGGGACGCTCGGCGCCGGGGGAGCTGACTTCGAGGACGTACTCGCCCTCGCCCATCGCGTCGGTCTCGTCCAGCTTCTCGGAGATCTCGCGGCTCAGCTCGGCACAAACGTCCAGCTCCACGCCCTCGTCCGAGTCGACGACGATCCGCAGCAGCCCGCGGCGGCCGGCCCGGGACACCTCGATCTCTTCCAGATCCAGGTCCTTGGCGGCGACGAGCGGCTCCACGAGTCCGCGCAGCCTGTCGCTCTGGGTGGTGCTCATCCGGGTGACTCCTCGGCCGCGTGTGCTGTTGTGGGTTCGTCGCGTGTCGTCGCGTGTCAGCACAAAGGGTATCCGGTCCGGGAGGGTGTTGCCGTCCACCGCCCCGGGGCCCGCGGGTACGCTCGCCTGCGGTGATCTCGACGATCTTCGACGACGACGGCAGCCGGGGAGAGAAGGCGTGACGACGACGGGCAGACGCGCACTCCTCGTGGCGGGTGCGGCGGCGGGGGCGACGGTCCTGGTGGGCTGCACCTCTTCGGCCGGCGGGCAGACCCGCCGGCCGAGCGCCGCCGAACTCGAGGCCGAACGGGCGGCACGCGCCGAGGCGGCCCTGCGGCTGCGGTCGGCGACCCTCGCCCACTCCCTCCTCGAACGTTACGACGCGACCCTCGCGGCCCACCCGGCCCTGGCGCCGCGGCTGACGGCTCTGCGGAGCACGGTGGCGGCGCACGCGAAGGCGCTGGGCGAGGACGGGACGACGACGAAGCGTCCTGCGGCCACCGGGTCCGCGTCCCCGGAGACCTCCGTGACCCCGGCCGCCACCGTGCCCGCCTCCGCGCCCGCCCCTGCCTCCGCTTCCGCGAAGTCCGCGGCCACCCCCGCGCCCGTACGGGTGGCAGCCGACCCCCGGGGCGCCCTCAAGGAGCTCGCCGCCGCCGAGCGCACGGCCTCCGACGGGCACACGACCGCCCTGCTCACCGCCCCGCCCGAGTACGCCCGGCTGCTCGCCTCCGTGGCGGCCTCCGGCGCCGCCCACGCCTACCTGCTGACCGAAGGAGCCCGGGCATGAGCGCCCTCGACGCGACCCAGGCCGCGCTGGCCGCCGAGCACGCCGCGGTGTACGGGTACGGGGTCGTCGGCGGCAGGATCGGTACGGAGCGGCGGGCCGAGGCCACCGCCGCGTACGAGGCGCACCGGGCCCGCCGGGACGCGCTGCGCCGGACCGTGAAGGACCTCGGCGGGGCTCCGGTGGCGGCGGAGGCCGCGTACGAGCTGCCGTTCCCGGTCGAGGACCCGGCCGGCGCGGTGCGGCTCGCGGCCCTCCTCGAGGACCGGGTGGCCGGGGTGTACTCCGACCTCGTCCGGGCCACCGAGGGCCGC
>NZ_MWIG01000813.1:0-6517 GCF_002156145.1 Streptomyces sp. NRRL B-24572
TGCGTGCGTGCGTGCGTGCGGCGGACCGTCCGTCAGACGGCGCGGCCCAGGGCCGCGATGACGTCCGCCCTGCGGGGCTGCCCCGCTGCCCTGCGGACGACGCGTCCGGCGGCGTCGAGGACGAGGACGGTGGGGGTACGGGCGATGCCGAGCTCGCGCACGAGGTCGAGGCGCTCCTCGGCGTCGATCTCCACGTGCCCCACGCCCGGCACCATCGCGGCGACCTCGGCGAGGGTGCGGCGGGTGGCCCGGCAGGGCTGACAGAAGGCCGTCGAGAACTGGACGAGGGTGGCCCGCTCCCCCAGTGCGGCACCGAGCGCCTCCGGCCCCAGGACCTCGGTCATCCCACTTCCCTTCGCTCTCCCGTTCCTCCGGTGCAGCGTCCCACGGGGCCGATGGATTCCCGTCACCGACCACCGCGAGTGACGAGAATCTCCCCGTACGAAGCCGTCTGGACTGGTCACCGGGCCGCACATGGGGCACGATCTGCCCAAAGCCGAAAACCTACGGCCGCGTAACTTCGCCGGGAGAACCCTCTCCGGGCGCATGCAGAAGAGGTTCCTCTCCGATGGCAGAACTCGTCTATCGACCGGTCATCGGCGCCGCTCTGACCATGTTCAAGGCGCTCGACCTGAAGATCGACACGCAGGGTTCGGAGCACATCCCGCGGACCGGCGGTGCGGTGCTCGTGAGCAACCACATCAGCTATCTGGACTTCATCTTCACCGGCCTCGCCGCCCTGCCGCAGAAGCGCCTGGTGCGCTTCATGGCGAAGGACTCGGTCTTCAAGCACAAGATCTCGGGGCCGCTCATGCGCGGCATGAAGCACATCCCGGTGGACCGCGCCGCGGGCGAGCACGCGTACAAGCACGCCCTGGAGTCGCTGCGGGCCGGCGAGATCATCGGTGTCTTCCCCGAGGCGACCATCTCCCAGTCCTTCACGCTGAAGAGCTTCAAGACGGGCGCCGCGCGCCTGGCGCAGGAGGCGGGCGTCCCGCTGATCCCGATGGCACTGTGGGGCACCCAGCGACTGTGGACGAAGGGTCGGCCGCGGAACTTCAAGCGCAGCCACATCCCGGTGACCATCCGCGTGGGCGAGCCGGTGGAGGCCCCCGCCGACCAGTACGCGGGCGCGATCACCCGGCGCCTTCGCGAGCGCGTCCAGGAGCTCCTGGAGGCCGCGCAGCGCGCCTACCCGGTGCGACCGAAGGACGCGAACGACACCTGGTGGATTCCCGCGCACCTCGGCGGTACGGCTCCGACGCCGGCCCAGGTCAAGGAAGCCGACTGACGGAACCGTTCCCGCACCGCCCGGGTCAGAGCCCGGCCGGCAG
Source organism: Streptomyces sp. NRRL B-24572 (assembly GCF_002156145.1). Taxonomy (NCBI): domain Bacteria; kingdom Bacillati; phylum Actinomycetota; class Actinomycetes; order Kitasatosporales; family Streptomycetaceae; genus Streptomyces; species Streptomyces sp. NRRL B-24572. The sequence goes on from NZ_MWIG01000813.1 coordinate 1,335, forward strand.
CGTCCGGTCGAGGTGCGGGCGGTCCGGGGCGGCCTTCAGGGCGCCCAGGACGACCGGGTGCGGCTCGGCGTACAGCTCGGGGTAGTCCACTTCGCCGAGCTCCGGCCGTACGGTCCAGGCCAGCCGCTCCTCCCCCAGGGAGAACCGGGCGTCGACGCCCGGCTTGTTCCCCCGCACGTCCTGGCGGGCCCAGGCGCTCTCGCCGGGCAGCAGGACGGCGACGAGGCCGTGGACGACCGGATCCGAGCCGTCGTCCTCGGTGAGCCGCTGGTAGCAGAGGGCGGCGGGGATCCCGCGGGCCCGCAGGAGCGCGGCGTAGGCGAGGGACTTGGCGTAACAGATGCCGTTGCGCTGCTCCAGGACGTCGGAGGCCCGCCAGGTGACCCGGAGATCGCCGGAGTCCATGGAGTGCGGGATGGTGTCGCGGACGAAGGCGTAGGCCGCTTCGGCGTATGAGTATGCGTCGGGATGATCGTCGGCGAGGCGGTCGGAGACGTCCTTGACGAGCGGGTGGTCGTGATCGACCGACTCACTTGCCGCAAGGTATGCGCCAATATCGGGGTCCTGCTGGATGAGTTCCATACGGGACGACCCTATGAAAACGGCCGGACGGAGTCAATGACTTTCCGTCCGGCCGCATTTTTATGCAGTTTTGCTCAGCGGGCCAGCTCTTCCTTCAGGGCCTGGAGGAAGGCGTCCACGTCGTCCTCCGTGGTGTCGAAGGCGCACATCCAGCGGACATCGCCGGCGGCCTCGTCCCAGAAGTAGAAGCGGAACCGTTCCTGCAGGCGCCGGCTCACCTCGTGCGGGAGGCGGGCGAAGACCGCGTTGGCCTGCACCGGGTAGAGGATCTCCACCCCGTCGAGCTCGCGCACCCCGGCGGCGAGGCGCCGGGCCATCGCGTTGGCGTGGCGGGCGTTGCGCAGCCACAGGTCCTTCGCGAGGAGGGCCTCCAGCTGCACCGACACGAAGCGCATCTTCGAGGCGAGCTGCATGGACAGCTTGCGCAGGTGCTTCATGTGGCTGACCGCGTCGGGGTTGAGGACGACGACGGCCTCGCCGAAGAGCATGCCGTTCTTCGTCCCGCCGTACGAGATCACGTCCACGCCGACCGCGTTGGTGAAGGCGCGCATGGGCACGTCCAGCGAGGCGGCCGCGTTGGCTATGCGGGCCCCGTCGAGGTGCACCTTCATGCCCTTGGCGTGGGCGTGCTCGACGATCGCGCGGATCTCCTCCACCGTGTAGACGGTGCCGAGCTCCGTGTTCTGGGTGATCGAGACGACCTGGGGCATGGCCCGGTGCTCGTCCTCCCAGCCCCAGGCCTGCCGGTCGATCAGCTCGGGGGTGAGCTTGCCGTCCGGGGTCGGGACGGTGAGCAGCTTGAGGCCGCCCATCCGCTCCGGCGCGCCGCCCTCGTCCACGTTGATGTGGGCGGTCTCGGCGCAGATGACGGCGCCCCAGCGGTCGGTGAGCGCCTGGAGGGCGGTCACGTTCGCCCCGGTCCCGTTGAAGACCGGGAAGGCTTCGGCGGTGGGGCCGAAGTGGCTGTGCATGATCCGCTGGAGGTGCTCGGTGTACTGGTCCTCGCCGTAGGCGACCTGGTGGCCTTCGTTGGCGAGGGCGAGGGCCGCGAGGACCTCGGGGTGGGCGCCGGCGTAGTTGTCGCTGGCGAAGCCCCGGACCGACGGGTCGTGGTGACGACGTGCGTCGGTCCTGGGGCCGAGTGCCGCGGTCACGGCTTGGGGGTCAGCCACAGACGCTGTCCATTCACTTCCTGGGCGGGCTTGTCCCAGAGACCCGCGATCTCGTTCGCCAGGTCCTTGACGTCGGTGAAGCCCGCGAACTTCGCGTTGGGGCGTTCGGCGCGCATGGCGTCGTGCACCAATGCCTTGATCACCAGGATGGCAGCCGCCGCCTGCGGGCCGTCGTCGCCCCCCAGCTTGCGGAAGGAGTCGGCCATGGCGAGGGTCCAGGCCTCGGCGGCCGCCTTGCCGGCGTTGTACGCGGCGTTGTTGGCAACCGGCTTGTGCGCGCCGGACTGGCTGACCAGGGCGTACCGGCCGCGTCCGCCGGCCCGCAGCAGCCCGTCGTGGAAGGCGAGCGAGGTGTGCTGGACGGTGCGGATCAGGAGCTTCTCCAGGAAGTCCCAGTCCTTGAGGTCGGTCTCGGTGAAGGAGGGGGCTCCGCGCCAGCCGCCGACCAGGTGGACCAGGCCGTCGATCCGGCCGAACTCCTTCTCGGTCTTCGCGGCCCAGTCGCGCGTGGCGTCCAGGTCGAGGAGGTCGACCGTGTCGCCGACGACCTTGGCCCCGCCGTGGGCGTAGCGGGCGGCGTCGACGGCCTCCGCGAGGCGCGCCGGGTCGGCGTCGGAGGCGACGACCGTGGCACCGGCCTCGGCGAGACGCAGCAGCGTCGCGCGGCCCGCGGGGCCGGCCGCGCCGGCGACCGCGATGACGGCGCCGTCGAGCGGTCCGCCGTTTCCGTTGGAGATCATGGGCGACGCCTCCTCGGTGTTCTCGGTGAGGTCGCTCACGCGGCGGCCCGCACGGTGCTCGGGACGTCGGCGGCGGTGATCCCCTTGGTGTCGGCGATCACGCCCTTCAGCTTCTTGGCGAGGGCCTCAAAGAACATGCTGAGCGGAAACTCGTCCGGAAGCACGTCGTCGACCAGCTTGCGCGGCGGGAGGGAGAGGTCGAGGGCGTCGGGACCCTTGGCCCACTTCGATCCCGGGTGCGGGGCGAGGTAGGTGGAGACGAACTCGTACGCCTTGAACCAGTGGACCAGCTTCGGGCGGTCGATGCCCTCGCGGTAGAGGGTCTCGATCTCGGAGCAGAGGCGGTTGGTGACCTCGGGGGCGCGGTCCCAGTCGATGGTGAGGATGTTGTCCGTCCAGCGCACCACGTCGTTCTTGTGGAGGTACGCGAAGAGGAGCTGGCCGCCCAGACCGTCGTAGTTGCGGGTGCGGTCGCCGGTGAGCGGGAAGCGGAACATCCGGTCGAAGAGGACCGCGTACTGCACGTCGCGGCCGTGCCCGTTGCCCTCGGACTCCAGCTTCACGGCCTCCTTGAAGGCGGTGAGGTCGCAGCGGAGCTCCTCCAGGCCGTACATCCAGAAGGGCTGGCGCTGCTTGATCATGAAGGGGTCGAAGGGCAGGTCGCCGCGGCTGTGGGCGCGGTCGTGGACCAGGTCCCAGAGCGCGAAGGCCTGCTGGCAGCGCTCCTGGTCGCCGAGCATGACGGCGATGTCCTCGGGCAGCTTCACGCCGAGGGTGTCGACCGCGGCCTCGGTGACCTTGCGGAAGCGCGCGGCCTCGCGGTCGCAGAAGATGCCGCCCCAGGTGAAGCGCTCGGGGACCTCGCGGACGGCGACGGTCTCGGGGAAGAGGACGGCCGAGTTGGTGTCGTAACCGGCGGTGAAGTCCTCGAAGGTGATGCCGCAGAAGCCCGGGTTGTCGTAGCGGGTGCGCTCCAGCTCGGAGAGCCACTCCGGCCAGACCATGCGGAGCACGACGGCCTCGAAGTTGCGGTCGAGGTTGCCGTTCTGCGTGTACATCGGGAAGAGCACGAGGTGCTGGAGCCCGTCGGCGCGGCCGGCGGCCGGGTGGAACTCCATGAGGGAGTCCAGGAAGTCCGGCACGGTGAAGCCGCTCTCGACCCACTTGCGCAGGTCCGCGACGAGGGCGCGGTGGTAGGCGCCGTCGTGCGGGACGAGCGGGGAGAGCTGCTCGACGGCCGCGATCAGGCGGTCCACGGCGAGCTCGACGAGCGAGCGGGCGGGGGCGCCCTCGGCCTCGAAGTCGATGGAGCCGTCGGCGCTCTGCCAGGGGCGGATCTCCTCCACGGCATTCTTGAGCTCGGCCCAGGCCGGGTGGTCGATCACGCGGGCGTCGGTGGATATCGCCCCACCGGTCACGTCCTGCACAAGAATTTCCGTCATGCCTCTTCCTCCACAGGAGAACCTTGCGTCAAGACAACGTAACCATTGGCGCTTCGTTCCCACAAGGGGAGGCAAGAGAAATTATCCTGTGCGACCCCCCTGGCGACAGAAGTTTTTCCTGTCAGCCAGGGTTGAGGCCACTCTTCCGCCGCACGGGGTTCAGACGAGCGGCTTGACCAGCAGCTCGAACTCCAGGTCGTCGCGCTGGGGCAGTCCGAAGCGCTCGTCGCCGTACGGGAACGGGGTCATCCGGCCCGTGCGCCGGTAGCCGCGCCGCTCGTACCAGGCGATCAGCTCCTCGCGCACGGAGATCACCGTCATGTGCATCTCGCGCGCGTCCCACAGCTCGCGCACCCGGCGCTCGGCCTCCGCGATGATCTGCTTGCCCAGACCCGCGCCCTGCAGCTCGGGGCGGACCGCGAACATGCCGAAGTACGCGGCCTCGCCCCGGTGCTCCAGCTGGCAGCAGGCGACGAGCTCGCCGTCGCGCTCGACGACCAGGAGCCGGCTGCCGGGGGTGGTGATGACCGCGGTCACGCCCTCGGGGTCGGTGCGCTGCCCCTGGAGGATGTCCGCCTCCGTGGTCCAGCCGCCCCGGCTGGCGTCGCCCCGGTAGGCCGACTCGACGAGCGGGACGAGGGCCGGGACGTCGTCGAGGACCGCTTCGCGGTAGCTGATCCGGCCGGTCTCCTGGGACGTGGCGGTGTCCATGTAACGGGGCTCCCCTCGGGCGCTGACGATCGGCGTGCGCGATCGTCCCGAGCCTAACGCGCGCCTTTCGCTCCCCTTCGTACGCCCGTGCGCGCCCGTGCGCCCGCGTGCGGCGCCCGGGAGGCGGGCATTGCTTGCTGAAGGGGAGCGTCCAGGGGGAGGTGTGCCGTGCACGGACCGGCCCTGTCCGGGTGGTTGCTGGTCGCGCTGTGCGCGGCGACGGGCGTGTACTGCCTGCTGCGGATGCGCGTCTGCGCCGGTGCGGAGCGGAAGGCCGCGGGCGGCGAGGCGGTGATGAGCTTCGGGATGGCCTCCATGGCGGTGCCCGCCGCCGCCCTGACCCCGCCGGAGTGGGGTTGGGCGGTGTACGCGGCGGTGTTCGGCGCGGCGACGCTGCACGGCCTCCTCGCGGTGCGGCACGGCGGCCACCATCTGCACCATCTCGTGGGCTCGCTCGCCATGGTCTACATGGCGGTGGCGATGGCGGCACCCGGCGCGGCGGGGGCGCACGCGGGGCACACGGCGGGACACGCAGC
>NZ_MWIG01000814.1:0-530 GCF_002156145.1 Streptomyces sp. NRRL B-24572
GGCCGCGCTCAGGCACTCCTCCGACACCGGTCCGCGGCACTCGGTTGCCGTACGGAACGCCCGTTCCTCGTCCATGGCGAGCGGGAGAAGGACGAACAGGAGAGTGCTGCCCGCGACGAGGGCCAGGACGCCGGCGNNCGGCGCCACCGCCGCCGGCGAGGAGCACGTAGATCGCGAACATGATCCGCTGGCCCTGCTTGCTCAGCGCCTCGTACTCGCTTCTGGTGACCTCGGTCCTCGGGCGGCGCGGGTCGGAGGTGTCGACCGCGTAGTAGCGGCCCCGGTCCGTTTCGGTCGCCTGGCGGCCCGAGCCGTCGGAGAACACTCCGCCGAGCAGGACCAACGCTGTCAGGACCACGCCCACGAGGAGGGCGTGTACGCGGCGGGGGAGGGCCTTCAACGCCTGCCCCTGGTTGGACTTGCTCCTGGCGACGCCCCTGGCCCGGAACTCCAGCGCGATGCTGCGGAAGATTGTCGCGGCGTGCAGCGGGAACAGCAGGGCGAGGCCGACGCCCAGCAGGACGCCGAGG
>NZ_MWIG01000814.1:538-1103 GCF_002156145.1 Streptomyces sp. NRRL B-24572
AGTCGGTGATCTCGACCGGCGCGCTCGCCTTCACCGGTGCGGGCTCCGAGGCCGGCTTGGGACCGGTGATGCCTTGGAGCAGGGCGGCGAGGTCGACACCGGTGGCGGAGGTGAGAAGCTCCATGCCCTGGGTGACGTTGTCGGTGACGGTGCGGGTCAGTCGGCTCGCGCCGTCGGTGGAGATGACGGTCATCTTGTCGACGGCGGCGAGCGGTTCGGCGGCCTTGGCGACGACCTGCGGGAGGACCTCGACGAGCATCTGCAGGACGGCTGCGTCGCCGTACTGGCCGAAGGCGTCGGCCTTCTTCCGCATGGCCTCGGCCTCGGCGGNNGGTAGCGGGCGGCGTCGGCGGGCTTCCGGACCTGGGTGTCGAGCTGGCGGTCCGTCAGCGCGGCCTGACGGGCGGCGACCTTCTCCTGCTCGCTCAGGATGTCCTGCTGACGGGCGGCCTCGGCGAGCGGACCGGCGGCGTTCGCCTGGGCGGCGGCCTCGTCGGTCTGTGCCTTGATCTCGGCCTGCTTCAGGTACAGGGTCCGCTGCGCGACGGCGATCTCCTCCTCGGCC
>NZ_MWIG01000815.1:0-3465 GCF_002156145.1 Streptomyces sp. NRRL B-24572
CTGCGGCTCGACCCGGACCGGCCGGTGCCGCTGATCCTGTACCCGCCGCCGGGGATCACCCGGGCGCGGGCCCTGGAGGCGCTGGAGGCGCAGGGCAGGGCGTGGCGGATCGCGTGCACGAGTTCCAGCCTGAGCGCGAACGTGGCGGCGGCCCGCGCGGGGCTCGGGGTGATGGCGCACACGCGGGGCCTGGTGCCGCCGGGGCTCGTCCCGGTGCCGGCCCGCGCGGGGCTTCCGGAGCTCGGGGACGTGGGCTTCGTCCTGCGCAAGGGGCGCCGGGGCGGGGAGAGCCCCCTGGCGGAGGCGATCCTGGCGGGCGGCGACCGGCTGCACAGGCCTCGCTGAACCGGCGGTGACCACGTGCGGCGTCTGGGGCGGGCGCGGAGCGCGGGGGCGGCGAGAAGGCGCCACTGCGGTGCTTCCGGGGCGGGGGCGTGAGCGGCCCGTACAGATTCCGTGGAGATTCGGCCCCGGAGTACTTACCGTCGAGTCAGCAATGCGGACGAGACGCCCCCGGCTTGGCCGCCTCACTGGCCCTGACCTGTGCGAACGCGGAATGTCCCGGCTTGGTGAAGGCCCTCCCCCCGGCCGGTCGCGTGGGGTACCGTCACCGGCGCCGTACGGAGTGCGACAACGGGCTTTTCCAGCCACCGAGCCGTCGAGGAGCAGGTCAGTGCGCGAGTTCACCGTGCCGCCCGTCGAGGCGGCGCCTCAGGTCGGCGGTCTGGCGGACGCCGTGTTCGACCACGCCCTCGCCGATCCGGGCCGGATCGCCTTCGGCCGCAAGGGCCCGGACGGGGAGTGGCACGACGTGACCGCCGCCCGGTTCCGGGACGAGGTCGTGGGCCTCGCGAAGGGCCTGATCGCGCAGGGCGTACGGTTCGGCGACCGGGTCGCGATCATGGCCAGGACCCGGTACGAGTGGACGCTCTTCGACTTCGCGCTGTGGACGCTGGGCGCGCAGCCCGTGCCGGTCTATCCGACGTCCTCCGCCGAGCAGGTCTTCTGGATGCTGCACGACGCCGAGGTCACGGCCTGCGTGGTGGAGCACGAGGACCACGCGATGACGATCGGCTCGGTGATCGACCGGCTGCCCCGGCTCCAGCGGCTGTGGCAGCTGGACGCGGACGCGGTGGGCGAGCTGACGGCGGCGGGCCGGGAGATCGACGAGGAGGTCGTGCACCGGCACCGGCGGGCGGTGACCCCGGAGACGGTGGCGACGGTCATCTACACCTCGGGGACGACCGGCCGGCCCAAGGGCTGTGTGATCACCCACTCCAACCTCATGTTCGAGACGGACATGCTGATGGGCCGCTGGGAGCCGGTGTTCCGCTCCCGGCCCGACGAGCAGGCCTCGACGCTGCTGTTCCTGCCGCTGGCGCACGTCTTCGGACGGATGGTGGAGGTCGCGGCGGTCCGGGGCGGGGTGAAGCTGGGGCACCAGCCGGTGATGGCGGCGGCCGAGCTGCTGCCCGACCTGGCGGCGTTCCGGCCGACGTTCGTGCTGGCCGTGCCGTACGTCTTCGAGAAGGTCTTCCACGCGGCCCGCCGCAAGGCGGAGGGCGAGGGGAAGGCCGGCCCCTTCGACAAGGCCGTGGAGGTGGCGGTCGCGTACGCGGAGGCGCTTGAGCAGAAGGCCTTCGGGACCGGTCCCGGTCCTTCGGCAGCGCTGCGCGTGCAGCACCAGTTCTTCGAGAAGACGGTGTACGCGAAGGTGCGGGCAGCCCTGGGCGGGCGGGTGCGGCACGCGATGTCGGGCGGTTCGGCGATGGACCGCAGGCAGGGGCTTTTCTTCGCGGGCGCGGGGATCACCGTCTTCGAGGGATACGGGCTGACCGAGTCCTCGGCCGCCGCCACGGCGAACCCGCCCGGGCGGACCAAGTACGGCACGGTGGGCCAGCCGGTCCCGGGGACGACGGTGCACATCGCGGAGGACGGCGAGGTGTGGCTGCACGGCGGCCAGGTCTTCTCCGGTTATCTCAACGCCCCGGAGGCGACGGCCGCCGTCCTCAACGACGGCTGGCTGGCCACCGGGGACATCGGCGCCCTCGACGCGGACGGCTATCTGACGATCACCGGGCGGAAGAAGGAGATCCTGGTGACCTCCGGCGGCAAGAGCGTCTCCCCCACCGCCCTGGAGGAGCGGGTGCGGGCGCACCCGCTGATCGCCCAGTGCATCGTGGTCGGCAACGACCGGCCGTACATCGCCGCGCTCGTGACGATCGACCAGGAGGCGGTGGAGCACTGGCTCGCCATGCAGGGGCGGGCACCGCTCTCCCCGGCCCAGCTGGTGCGCGACCCGGCCCTGGAGACGGAGATCAGGCGGGGGGTGGTGGCGGCGAACACGCTGGTCTCGCAGGCGGAGTCGATCCGGACGTTCCGGATCCTGGCGCATCCGTTCAGCGAGGAGCACGGGCTGCTCACCCCCTCGCTGAAGCTGAAGCGGAAGGCGATCGAGCGGGCGTACGCGGCGGAGGTCGCGGCGCTGTACGGCTGACCGGCCGGTTGGAATGCGGAACGGCCCGTGATCGTTGACGCTGGGAGTACCTCCGTAGAGCCAGTGACGACGTAAGGATCCACCCCACGTGAGCACGGACAGCAACGTTCCCTCGATCACCCTGAACAACGGCGTGGAGATGCCGCAGCTGGGCTTCGGCGTCTGGCAGGTGCCGGACGACGAGGCGGCGACGGCCGTGACGACGGCCCTGGAGGCCGGGTACCGCTCGATCGACACGGCGGCGATCTACGAGAACGAGCGGGGCACCGGCGAGGCCGTGGCCGCCTCCGGGATCCCCCGCGAGGAGCTGTTCGTCACCACGAAGCTGTGGAACAGCGAGCAGGGCTACGACTCGACGCTGCGCGCCTTCGACGCCTCCCTCGACAAGCTGGGGCTCGACCACGTCGACCTGTACCTCATCCACTGGCCGGTCCCGGCGAAGGACGCGTACGTCGACACGTACCGGGCTTTCGAGAAGATCCTCGCGGACGGGCGCGCCAAGGCGATCGGCGTCTCGAACTTCCTCCCGGAGCACTTGGAGCGGCTGATCGGCGAGACCTCGGTCGTGCCCGCCGTCAACCAGATCGAGCTGCACCCGCAGCTCGCGCAGGCGGAGTCGCGCGAGGCGCACGCCAAGTACGGCATCGCGACCGAGGCGTGGTCGCCGCTCGGCCAGGGCAGGGGACTCCTGGACGTCCCCGCGATCGTCGCGATCGGCCGCAAGCACGGGCGGACGCCGGCCCAGGTGGTGCTGCGCTGGCACCTCCAGCTGGGGAACGTGGTGATCCCGAAGTCGGTCACCCCCTCGCGCATCCGCGAGAACATCGACGTCTTCGGCTTCGAGCTGGACGACGAGGACCTGGCGGCGATCGCCGCCCTCGACGAGGGCCGCCGTCTGGGCCCGAACCCGGCGGAGTTCAACGTCGGCGCCTGAGCGCGCGAAGGCGGGGCGGCCGCACCCGCGGGTG
>NZ_MWIG01000816.1:0-4371 GCF_002156145.1 Streptomyces sp. NRRL B-24572
CACCCCGGGCTTCGGCGGCGGTGGCGGCATCCAGCCGCCCCAGCCGGGCATGCCCGGCCCCCCGGGACCGGCCGGACCTCCTCCTGCTGCGCCGCCGTACGCGTCTCCGTACGGCCCCCACCCCGCGTTGTGCGACATTCCCCGCTCCCTGTGTCCTGCTTCTCGCCCCCGACCGGTGACCGGAACACGCTATAGGGGCTGGACGTGCCAAGAACATCGGCCTGCAGTGTACGGGCGTACGCATCGCTGTGTACGCTCGTACGCATGGGTTACGGACTGCTCGCGGGCGCCATCGCGGCGGAGATACTCGCCACCACCTCGATGAAGTACAGCGAGGGCTTCAGCAGGCTCTGGCCCTCCCTCCTCACCGGTGCCGGCTATCTCGTCTCCTTCGTGCTCCTCGCCCGGGCGCTCAAGACGCTCCAGGTCGGCACCGCCTACGCCATCTGGTCCGGGGTCGGCACCGCCGTCGTCGCCGCGATCGGCTACCTCTTCCTCGGCGAGAGCCTGGGCGTCGCCAAGATCGCCGGAATCCTCCTCATCATCGCCGGGGTCGTCGTCCTCAACCTCGGCGGCGCGCACTGATGGCACGGCCCCGCAGGCACGACCCCGACCGGCGCGAGCGGATCGTCGACGCCGCGCTCGCCGTCGTCGGCCGCGCCGGGATCGCCGGCCTCAGCCATCGCACGGTGGCCGCCGAGGCCGACGTGCCGCTCGGCTCCACCACGTACCACTTCGCCTCCCTCGACGAACTCCTCGTCGCGGCGCTCCACCGGGTCAACGGCACCTTCGGCGCCCGCCTCCGGCAGGGGCCCGAGATCGCCGCGCCCGATCTGGCCGCCGGTCTGGCCTCGCTCATGGGGGAGTGGCTGTCCACCGAACGCACCGGCGTCGAGCTGGAGTACGAGCTCTACCTCGCCGCCCTGCGCCGCCCCGCCCTGCGTCCCGTCGCCGCCGAATGGGTCGACGAGGTCGTCTCCGTCCTCGCCCCGCGCACCGGACCCGTCACCGCCCGCGCCCTGGTCGCCCTCATGGACGGCATCAGCCTCCAGGTGCTGCTCACCGGCGCCCCGTACGACGAGGGGTACGCCCGGGAGATGCTGGCCCGGATCCTGAACGAAGACCCGAAACGACAGGCCGGGACCTCGTCGGAACCGCCCACGGACCCGACCGACACCTGAGACCGGTTGGCCCGGGCCGGGGCCCGCCCGTTAGGTTTTCCGTCATGACCACTGCTCCTCGCACCACCGGCGCCGTCGCCGCCGGCCTCGCCACCATCGCCGGCGACGGCACCGTTCTCGACACCTGGTTCCCCGCCCCCGAGCTGACCGAAGCGGCCGGCCCCGCCGGCACCGAGCGCCTCACCCCCGACGAGGCAGCGGGCGCCCTCGGCGAGGGCGCCGCCAAGGCCCTCGGCGTGGACGCCCGCCGGGGCGTCGAGGTGGTCGCCGTCCGCACCGTCATCGCCTCGCTCGACGAGAAGCCGCTCGACGCCCACGACGCCTACCTGCGCCTCCACCTGCTGAGCCACCGGCTGGTCAAGCCGCACGGCCAGAGCCTGGACGGCGTCTTCGGCCTGCTCGCCAACGTCGCCTGGACCTCGCTCGGCCCGGTCGCCGTCGACGACATCGAGAAGGTCCGGCTCAACGCCCGCGCCGAGGGCCTGCACCTGCAGGTGACCTCGATCGACAAGTTCCCGCGCATGACCGACTACGTCGTGCCCGCCGGGGTCCGCATCGCCGACGCCGACCGCGTCCGCCTCGGCGCGCACCTCGCCGCCGGCACCACCGTCATGCACGAGGGCTTCGTCAACTTCAACGCCGGCACCCTGGGCACCTCGATGGTCGAGGGCCGCATCTCCGCCGGCGTCGTCGTCGGCAACGGCTCCGACATCGGCGGCGGCGCCTCCACCATGGGCACCCTGTCCGGCGGCGGCAACGTGATCATCTCGATCGGCGAGCGCTGCCTGATCGGCGCCGAGGCGGGCGTCGGCATCGCGCTGGGCGACGAGTGCGTCGTCGAGGCCGGTCTGTACGTCACGGCCGGCACCCGGGTGACCATGCCCGACGGCCAGATCGTGAAGGCCCGCGAGCTCTCCGGCGGCGACAACATCCTCTTCCGCCGCAACTCGGTCACCGGCGCCGTCGAGGCCCGCCCGAACAACGCGGTCTGGGGCGGGCTCAACGAGATCCTGCACAGCCACAACTGATCCGGCGACTCCGCGGTCAGCAGAACGCGGAGTCCGCCCGGAGCAGCGCCTCGTGCGCCGTCCGCAGCCCGTCGGCCGTCTCCCGGTCGGCGGGCTGCAGCGGTTCGCGCACCGGGCCGCCGAGCAGCGCCTTCGCGGTCACCGTGCCCGGCAGACCCGAGGCCATCATCAGCTCGACCAGCGGCAGGAGTTCGGCGTTGAGGCGGGCCGCGCCCGCGGTGTCGCCCGCGTCGAAGGCGTCCAGGACCGCGCGCAGCCGGCGCGGCGCCACGTTCGCCACCGTACTGACGTAACCGGCGCCGCCCACCGCGTACAGCGGCAGGTTCAGCTCCTCGCTGCCCGAGTAGTACGCGAGCCCCGTCTCCGCGATCAGCCGGGCCGAGCCGAGCAGGTCGTTCGCGCAGTCCTTCACCGCCACGATCCGCGGGTGCGCGGCGAGCCGCCGCATCGTCGCGGGCTCGACCCGGGTGCCGGTGCGGCCGGGGATGTCGTAGACCATCACCGGAAGCCCGGTCGCGTCCGCGACCTTCAGGAAGTGAGCCTCGACGGCCGCCTGCGGAGGACGGCTGTAGTACGGGGTGACGACGAGCAGCCCGTCCGCGCCCGCCTCCTCGGCCTGCCGGGCGAGCTCCGCGGTGTGCCGGGTGTCGGCGGTGCCGACGCCCGCGACGACCGCCGGGCCGGGGCCGACCGCGTCCCGCACCGCGCGGATCAGCGCGGCCTTCTCCGCGTCCGTGGTGGTCGGGGACTCCCCCGTCGTGCCGTTGAGGACCAGACCGTCGCAGCCCTCCGCGACGAGCCGGGTGGCGAGCCCGCGCGCCGCGTCCAGGTCGAGGCCACCGGTGGCGTCGAACGGGGTGACCATCGCGCAGAGGGCGCGCCCGAAGGGGCGTTCAGTGTTCATTCGGGAAGTCTGTGCGCAAGCGACCGTGAAGGTCCACTTAGATCTACTTGGTTCGAGAATTCAGTTTCTGTGAACGATGCCGTCTGGCATGATCGGCCGGGCGCGACAGGGGGACATGGAGAAGAACGCACATGAGCGAACAGCGCGTCGCACTCGTCACCGGCTCGTCCTCGGGCATCGGAGCGGCCGTCGCCCGACGGCTCGCCGACGCCGGCTACCGGGTCGTCGTCAACTCCGGGCGCTCGGTCGAAGCGGGCAAGGCCCTCGCCGCCGAACTGCCGGACGCCGTCTACGTCCAGGCCGACGTCTCCGACGAGGCCCAGGCCGCCGGGCTCGTCGCGGCCGCCGTGGAGGCGTACGGCCGCCTCGACCTCCTCGTCAACTGCGCGGGCACCACCCGGTTCATCCCGCACGACGACCTCGAAACCGCCTCGCCCGAGGTCTGGCGCCACCTCTACGACGTCAACGTCATCGGCGTCTGGCAGACCGTCACCGCCGCCGTCCCGCACCTGCGGAAGACCCGCGGCAACATCGTGACGATCTCCTCCCAGGCCGGCGTCCGGCCGGGCGGCAGCTCCATCCCGTACTCCGTCTCCAAGGCCGCCGTCAACCACATGACGAAGCTCCTCGCCAAGACCCTCGGCCCCGACATCCGCGTCAACGCGGTCGCGCCCGGCCTCATCGACACCCCCTGGTTCGACGGGGTGGAGGGCGCCGACGCCGCCAAGGAACACGTCGCCGGGGTCGTCCCGCTGCGCCGCGTCGGCCGTCCCGAGGACATCGCCGGGGCCGTCTTCGACCTCGCCCACGCCTCGTACATCACGGGAGAGATCCTCCTCGTCGACGGTGGCGGGCACCTGCTGGGCTAGAGCGCCAGCTTGAAGCCGTCGTGGCTGCGGGCGAAGCCCAGCGAGGCGTAGAAGCGGTGGGCGTCCGTCCGCCGCTTGTTGCTGGTCAGCTGGACGAGCGCGCAGCCGCGCTCCTTCGCCCGCGCCACGGCCCGCTCCATCAGCTCCCGGCCGAGCCCGCAGCCCCGCCGGTCGGCCCTGATCCGGACCGCCTCGATCAGGGCCCGCTCGGCGCCGCCCTTGCCGAGCCCCGGGATGTACGTGGCCTGGAGGCAGCCCAGGACGAGATCCCCCTCCACCAGGACGAGCATCTCGTTGCGCGGATCGGCCTCGATGTCCGCGAAGGCCCGCTCGTACGCCTCGCCGACGACGACCGAGCCGGGGTCCACGACCTCGTCCTCGTCGGCGAG
>NZ_MWIG01000817.1:0-1876 GCF_002156145.1 Streptomyces sp. NRRL B-24572
CCGGCGTCCCGGACCCGCACGACTCCCCGCACCACACCCTGGAGAAGAGACCTCGTGACCCTGACCGACATCGCCGCCCCCTCTGTCTTCGAGACCGTCGAATCGGAGGTCCGCAGCTACTGCCGCGCCTGGCCCGTCGTCTTCGAGCGCGCCAGTGGGAGCCGGCTGTACGACGAGGACGGCCGTCCGTACCTGGACTTCTTCGCCGGGGCGGGCTCGCTCAACTACGGCCACAACAACCCGGTGCTCAAGCGCGCCCTCCTCGACTACCTCGCCGACGACGGCATCACCCACGGCCTCGACATGTCGACGACTGCCAAACGCACCTTCCTCGAGACCTTCCGCGAGACGGTCCTCGAACCCCGCGCCCTGCCCTACAAGGTGATGTTCCCCGGCCCCACCGGCACCAACGCCGTGGAGGCCGCCCTCAAACTCGCCCGAAAGGTCACGGGGCGCCAGACGGTCGTCTCCTTCACCAACGCCTTCCACGGCATGTCGCTCGGCTCACTGGCCGTCACCGGCAACGCCGCCAAGCGCGCCGGAGCCGGCGTCCCGCTGCACCACGCCGCCCGGATGCCCTTCGACGACTACCTCGACGGGCAGGTCACCGACTTCCTCTGGTTCGAACGGCTCCTGGACGACGCCGGCTCCGGCCTCGACCACCCGGCAGCCGTGATCGTCGAGACCGTCCAGGGCGAGGGCGGCATCAACGTCGCACGGGCCGAGTGGCTGCGCGCGCTTGCGGAGCTCTGCCGCCGGCACGAGATGCTCCTCATCGTCGACGACATCCAGATGGGCTGCGGACGCACCGGCGAGTTCTTCTCCTTCGAGGAGGCGGGCATCACGCCCGACATCGTCACCCTGTCCAAGTCCATCAGCGGCTACGGCCTGCCCATGTCCCTCTGCCTCTTCCGGCCGGAGCTCGACCTGTGGGAGCCCGGCGAGCACAACGGCACCTTCCGCGGCAACAACCCGGCCTTCGTCACCGCCACGGCCGCCCTCGACGCGTACTGGCGCGACGGCACCCTGCGCGAACGCACCCTGGGCCGGGCCGACCGGGTCGAGCGCGCCCTCCTCGACCTGTGCGGCGACGACGGCCGCTCGGGCCTGGCCGTGCGCGGGCGCGGCCTCGTGTGGGGCCTGGAGTTCGCCGACGGAGAGCGTGCCGCGGCCGTGTGCCGGCGGGCCTTCGAGATCGGTCTGCTCCTGGAGACCTCGGGGCCGCGGGGCGAGGTGGTCAAGCTGCTGCCGCCGCTGACCGCCACGGACGACGAACTCGACGAGGGCCTCGGCATGCTGGCCCGCTCCGTACGCCACTCCGTCTGAGACCGCATCGACAGAACCACCCGAAAGGCCATCGCCATGATCGTCCGCACCTTCGACGAGCTGGAGAACACCGAGCGGCACGTCCGGGCCGCGTCCGGGACCTGGGAGAGCAAGCGCATCGTCCTCGCCCGCGAACGGGTCGGTTTCTCCCTCCACGAGACCGTGCTGTACGCCGGCACCGAGACCTCCATGTGGTACGCCCACCACGTCGAGGCCGTCGTCTGCACCGCCGGAGAGGCCGAGCTCACCGACCACGAGACGGGTCGTACGTACACGATCCTGCCCGGAACGATGTACCTGCTCGACGGGCACGAGCGCCACACCCTCAAGGTCAAGCGGGACTTCCGCTGCCTGTGCGTCTTCAACCCGCCCGTCACCGGGCGCGAGGACCACGACGAGAACGGCGTCTACCCGCTCCTCACGGAACCCGGATCCGAGCCCGGCCAGGCCTGACACCCACCTGATTCCGTACGCGAAAGGAAGGCACCCCGCCCCATGGCCTCCGCACCCACCCGTCCCGTCGACCTCTACCCCACCCGCGGCTCCCGGG
>NZ_MWIG01000818.1:0-3756 GCF_002156145.1 Streptomyces sp. NRRL B-24572
TCGCCGACGCCGGTGGCCTCCGCCGTCGCCCTGAGCTCGGCGTCCTCGGAGAGCGGGATGTCGTTGTCGGGCAGGGCGCCGTAGACCATCGCGGAGGTGCAGAGCACCACCCGGTGGACCCCGGCCGCGGCGGCGGCGGTCAGGACGGTCTGGGTGCCGCGCACGTTGTAGGCCGTCCGGGCGGCGGGGTCGGTCTCCAGGTCGAGGTCGACGGCGAGGTGCACGACGACGTCCGCGCNNCCCGGCGCTCGTCGATGGCGACGACCCGCTTGATCTCCTCGGAGGCGGCGAGGCGCCTGGTCAGCAGGTCACCGACGCCGGAGGCGGCACCGGTGACCGCGACGACGGGGCCGCGCACGGCGGACCGGGTTGAGGGGTTTCGCGCTCCGCGAACCTGTGGATCTGGGGAACTCACCGGGCGTCTCCAGCGGTTGTCTTCAGTACGCACGCGCATGACGCGTACGGACCAGGTGGCGTCCATCCTGCCGCAGGGCACGGCCCGGCGGAGCACCGAGCCCATTTCCGGCCCGGATGTCTACGCTGGTGGTGTGCGGGGCCTGTCTGGACAGGCCCTGGTCGGGCAGTCGCCGTCGGCAGGAGGCCGGCGGCCCTACGAGCCGAGGAAACCTGTGAGTGACACCCCATTCGGATTCGGCCTTCCGCCGGAGGAGCCGGAGAACGGCGACGAGGGCAAGAAGAAGGACCCCGCCGGAGGTGGCCAGGGGTCCGGCGGCAACCCGTTCGGCGCGAACCCGTTCGGCTTCGGCGGGCTGCCCGGCATGGGCGGTCCCGGTGGCGCGGACAATCCGTTCGCCGCGATGTTCGGCTCCCTGAACCCCAACGATCTGGGCGCGGCCTTCCAGCAGCTCGGGCAGATGCTGAGCTACGAGGGCGGTCCCGTGAACTGGGACATGGCCAAGCAGATCGCGCGCCAGGTGGTGGCCCAGGGCACCGCCGACGGCGTCAAGGACGCGAGCGTGGGTCCGGCCGAGAAGTCGGCGGTCGAGGAGGCCGTGCGCCTCGCCGACCTGTGGCTGGACCAGGTCACCTCGCTGCCCTCGGGCGCGGGCACGGCCGTGGCGTGGAGCCGCGCGGAGTGGGTCGAGGCGACGCTGCCGGCGTGGCAGCAGCTCGTGGACCCGGTCGCCGAGCGGGTCGGTTCGGCGATGGGCGACGTCCTGCCGGAGGAGATGCAGGCCATGGCCGGCCCGCTGATCGGCATGATGCGCTCGATGGGCGGCGCCATGTTCGGCCAGCAGATCGGGCAGGCCGTGGGCGCGCTGGCCGGTGAGGTCGTCGGTTCGACGGACGTCGGCCTGCCGCTGGGCCCCGCCGGGCGTGCCGCGCTGCTGCCGCTGAACATCGAGGCCTTCGGCAAGGACCTGGGCGTGCCCTCGGACGAGGTGCGGCTCTACCTGGCCCTGCGCGAGGCCGCGCACCAGCGTCTCTTCGCGCACGTGCCGTGGCTGCGGGCGCACCTGTTCGGCGCGGTCGAGGGGTACGCGCGCGGGATCAAGGTCGACACCTCGAAGCTGGAGGAGGCGGTGGGTCAGCTCGACCCGACGCATCCGGAGCAGCTGCAGGAGGCGCTCCAGCAGGGCATGTTCCAGCCGGAGGACACCCCGGAGCAGAAGGCGGCCCTGGCCCGTCTGGAGACGGCGCTCGCACTGGTCGAGGGCTGGGTGGACGCGGTGGTCCACGAGGCCGCCAAGTCGCGCCTGACCTCGGCGGACGCCCTTCGGGAGACGCTGCGCCGGCGCCGTGCCTCGGGCGGTCCGGCCGAGCAGACCTTCGCGACGCTGATCGGTCTGGAGCTGCGTCCGCGGCGACTGCGGGACGCGGCGCGCCTGTGGGCCTCGCTCACCGACGCGCGCGGGGTCGACGGCCGGGACGGTCTGTGGGAGCACCCGGACATGCTGCCGACGGCGACCGACCTGGACGACCCCGACGGTTTCGTGCACCGCGAGCACCTGGACTTCTCCGAGCTGGACAAGATGCTCGGCGAGGCGGCCAAGGGCGAGAGCCCGGAGGACGGGGACACCGAGAAGTGAACCTGCACGACGACGCGGTCCTCGTCCTGAAGGGGTACGAGGACCAGCCGGAGCTCCGCGATGTCTACCTGGACCATCTCGCCGAGCACCCGGACGGCATGTACAAGCCGTGCGAGGCCGGGCATCTGACCTCCAGCGCGCTGGTGATCGACCCTTCACGCGGGCGCGTGCTGCTGACCCTGCACAAGAAGCTGGGCATGTGGCTGCAGATGGGCGGCCACTGCGAGCCGGGCGACGCGACGGTGGAGGCGGCGGCGCTGCGCGAGGCGGCCGAGGAGTCCGGCATCGCGGGTCTGACGCTGCTGCCGGGCGGCCCGGTGCGCCTCGACCGGCATCCGATCCCGGCGCCGTGCCACTGGCACCTGGACGTGCAGTACGCGGCGCTGGCCCCGGCGGACGCGGTGGCGGAGATCAGCGAGGAGTCGCTGGACCTGCGCTGGTTCGCGTACGAGGACGTGGCGGGTGTGGCCGACACGTCGGTGGTGGAGCTGCTGAAGGGCACGCTGGCGCGGCTGGCGTGAGGACAGTGGTGAGGGCCGGTCGCCATGGCGACCGGCCCTCACCCGCACTCAGTTCCAGGCGTTGTTCTGGTTCTGGGCGTGGGCGCCGTGCTGGCCGGCGCCGAACTGGGCGGCGATGCCCTGTCCGATGGCGGCGTTCTGCGGGGGCATGACCTCGCTGGGCTGGACGAGGGCGAAGCCCTGTCCGAGGAAGCTGAGCTCCCAGCCCTCGCCCGTGTTGCCGCGGCGGCGCATGACGCTGGAGTTGGTCGTCTGCGCCTGCATCTGGACGCGCAGCCCGGTGGACCAGGCGACGATGGCGTCCGCGTCGACGCTCACGTACTTCTCGGGCGTGACCTGCATCATCAGCGGCTGCCCGGAGGTCATCAGGGCGACCTTGCCGCGGCCGGAGATGTTGAGCTGGTACTTGCCGGTGCCGGAGACGCCGTACTGGCTGTCGACGGCGATGACCTCGGTGTGGAGGGTCGAGTCGAGCGCCAGGACGTAGGCGCTGTCGACGGTCAGGCCGTCCTGCTCGACCTCCACGATGTGGACGTGCTGGGCGAGGTTGGCGAAGTAGACCGTGCCCTGGCCGGAGCAGCGCATCAGGTCCAGGCCCTCGCCGGTGCGGGCACGGGCCCGCCGCTGGTTCGGGGTCTGGTACTCGCCGTCGAAGTCGATGAGTCCCTGGTACGCGACCATGGCGCCCTTGCGGGCGAGGATGTCGTCCTGGCCGGTGAGGCTGACCCGCAGGAGCTGCGGGTTCTGGATGACGTACCGCTCCTGGCTCTGCTGTTCGGCGTGGTTGAAAAGCGGGCTCTGCATGGTGTGTTCTCGCTCCCCCTCAGCCCCGGACCCGCAGGCGGTCGGTGCTGTCCTCGCTCGGCTGTACGACGACGATGCCCTGGCCCGAGAAGGCCATCTGGTAGGCCTCGCCGCTGCCCCGCCCGATGAGGGAGGAGGCCTTGAAGCTGCGCTTGCCCTTGACCTTGAGCGCGGGCGACCAGGCGACGAGCGCGTCGGGGTCGACGTACGTCTCGTCCTCGCCGCGGCCGCAGTCGACGACGATCGGCGTGCCGCGCGAGGTGAGCGCGACCCAGCCGGTGCCGGCGATCTCCACGTTGAACAGGCCCTGGCCGGCGAACTTGGCGAGGCCCTTGACCCGCTCGACGCCCCACTGGAGGTGGGCGTCGAAGGCGAGCACG
>NZ_MWIG01000819.1:0-1061 GCF_002156145.1 Streptomyces sp. NRRL B-24572
GGGCGTCGAAGGCGAGCACGTTGGTGCCGTTGACCGAGATCGAGTCGTTCTGGAGGTTGATGACGACGACGTCGGCGCCGTAGTCGGCGAGGTAGAGCAGTCCGTCGCCGGAGCACTTCATGATGGGCGCGCCCTCGCCGGTGGCCCACTGCTGGGCGACCTGGCGGACGGCGGGCGGGTTGGGCTCGTAGCTGATGAAGCCCTCGTAGGCGACCATCGAGCCGGTCCGGGCGTACAGGTCCTGGCCGGAGGCCATGGCGACCTTGAGCATGGTGCGGCCGTGGTTCTCCATCCGGGCCGCGACGGGGGTCGGGGCGTAGCCCGCGAGTTGCTGGTTCATGACGGGCTCCCTCAGACCTCGTAGGGCTGGACGACGATGAAGTTGCCGGGGGCTCCCCGGAACTGGAGGTTCACGGTCTCCCCGCTGTGGCCCGGGTAGGCGTTGCGGCGCAGCCTGACCTGGCTGGAGAGGATGACCTGGGACGCGGACGACCAGGCGACGACGGCGTTGCAGTCGGCGAAGGTCGTCGGCGTGACGGGCAGGACGACGGGGACGCCGTGGGTCTTCACGACGACGGTGCCGGTGCCCTGGAACTGCATGGTGAACAGGGCACCGCCGGGGATGCCGTGGCCCTCGATGCGGCGGACCTCGTACTGCAGGGACTCGTCGAACGCGAGGACGTTCTCTGCGGAGACGCAGATGCCGTCGCCCTGGAGCTCGATCGGGTGCAGGTGCGCGCCGTTCTCGGCGAGGAAGACCTGGCCGCGGCCGGTGCAGCGCATGAGCTGCATCTCCTGGCCGGTGGCGTTGCCGACGATCCGGCCGGCGAAGCCCGCGCCCTTGTAGCCGAAGTCGACCTTGCCCTGGTACATGACCATGGAGCCCTGCCGGGCGAGGACGGGGACGCCGCCCATGGCGAGGTCGACCCGCATGAGCTGCTGGTTCTGCGGGGTCCAACGGGCGCCGGTGGCGGTCTCCTTGTACGGCGCGAGCGCGGCGGCGAGGCCCGCGCCGGTGGCCGGCACGCCCTGCGGGACGCCGGGCTGCTGCCGGCCACCGG
>NZ_MWIG01000082.1:0-17941 GCF_002156145.1 Streptomyces sp. NRRL B-24572
GGGGCAGATAGGTGACGGGCATCGCGGTGCGGTCCTCGGCCTGCACGGCGTCGCACACCGCCGAGCCCGTCACCGTGGAGCCGTCGGCCAGGTGGAGTGTGGGCCGGGGAAGGCCGGCGCCGCCGTCCGGTTCGGTGTTGCGGTCCGGGAGATAGACCCGGTAGACGAGCGAGATCTCACGCTGGCCGGCGACACCGGCGTACAGCGTGTTGGGCGCGCGGTCGGCGGGATCGGCGGGAGCGCCGCTGCCCGTCACGGTCGCGGTGTACGAACGCTTGGCGTGGGCGGCCCGGTCGGCGCCCGGCAGATAAGGGTTGCGGGAGCCGGGATCCGGAACGGTGGAGACGTCGTTGAGCGCATCCGTCGGAGCGTGGGTCGCTGTGGCGTAGCTGTTCAGGGACTGGTAGCGGGCATGCGCGAACTCGTGGTCGAAGCTGAGGTGCGCTCCGGGCGGGAGAGTGAATATCGCGGCCCAGTAGCGGGCGCCAGAGTCCGGAAAGGCGTAGTTGTCATCCGACTCGTCGACCCGGCCGGTGGGGCCGAACCAGAAGCAGCCCGCCGCCGCGGCCCCCGGGTCGCGGCCCTCCGGCCGGTCGGCGGCCTCGGCGGCGGGGAACAGCGTGGGGGCGGTGGCGAGTGAGAGAGCCCCCGCCAGAGCACCGAGCCTGGACAGCGATGAGCGCATGGGACTCCATTCCAGAGGAAGCAGCGTCGGGGGTACGTGTGCCTGCGGCTCACGTGTGCCTGCGGCTGAGGTGGAACGAGACGCTAACGACCGATGGAACACTCGTCAATGATGTTCCACATGGTTCAGGTGCGAAAGATGTTCACCTGTCCGTGGCGAGCCCATAAGATGCCGTCATGACATCCACCGGGGAGCCGCCGAAGGACTACCTGCCGTCTCTTGCGCGGCCGAGTCGCGAGCAGGCGCTGGACTTCGCGAAGAGGATGTTCGTGCACGGCGACCGCGTCGACATGCGCACCCTGGCGGGCGCCCTGGGGGTGGGCCGCACCACGCTCTACCGCTGGGTCGGTGACCGTGAGCAGCTCATCGGACACGTCCTGGCCGAACTCACCCGGCAGACCTGGCTGGCCGTCGCCGACCACGCCGAAGGCGAAGGCCTCGAACGGGCCTTGGACACACTCCGCCGCTTCATGGTGGCGACCGCCGACTTTCCTCCGCTGCGGCAGTTCGCGCAGAACGAGCCCGCCGTGGCCCTTCGCGTCCTGATGGCCGAAAACGGGGCCGTGAGCGCCGCCCTGCGGGAGGGCATCGCACGCGCCATGGCGGAGAACCTGACCGCTGAAGTGGATCCCGAGCGCATTGACATCCTCGTGCAGCTCGGCACGGCCATGGAATGGGCGCCGGTCGTCATCGGCGAGGCCCCGGCCATCGACCGCGCCATCGCCTTGATGCGCAGCCTCCTTCGCGGTGCGGGCTGACGCGGTGCAGGTCTCCCGCCGCGATCATCTCGTCAATCCTGGCCGCATCCTCCGCCGCTGACGTGCGGAAGAGCTGGTCGTGCGGCCGGGTGCAGGGCGACGTTCGTACCCGACCTCATCCCTGCGCTTCGCCGAGCGGCTACAGCGCCGCGCCGTCACCTTTGCTGGCCGCCATCTCCTCGACGCCGCTGCCCACCGCATCCGACGTGATCCCGACACTGAGGAAGCCGTAATTGCCTCCATCATTAGCCCCGACAACATGGATACCGGTACGGTGGCATGGGTCTCCTGCAACCGCACCGCGGTATCCAGTGATTCAGCTCATCGCCAGGTTCTCCTGGCCGCCGCGACCGGGCTTCCCGTCGACGTAGTCACCACCCTGACACCGCTCGCTGACAGAGACTCCGTACTACACGACACCTCGGCCGATCAGATTTGCCGTTCTGGATCTCCTCGACGCCACTCGGTGATCCCGGCGCATCCCAGGAATTCTTAAGAGTCTTGTGGTAGGCGAGGCATTCTGCGCCAATCAAGCCAGCATGGCCGCAGTGCGCGTGTGACGCCGTTGGTGCCGTCGCGCAGCGTCATGAGACCGCCCCGCGTGTCTTTTTGCGCTTGCCATTCATACGACCATTCGGCATCGCTCTTCTAGCCACCGTCGGACCTCCGTCGGCGAGAACCGGAGCTGTTGGCCCACGCGGAATCTCGGCAGTTCTTCCTTGAGATGGTTGTCGTATACCCGAGAAGCTGGCTTCCTGAGATGGGCGGCAAGCGCCTTGACGTCCTGCATCGGCTCACTCGCAAATAATTCCCCTACGCTTGCTTCAGCTGCTCGCGACGACGGTAGTGAGCAAGACGGCCGCACCAAGTGAGTGGACGTCGTCCCGGCGACGAGGGGCGCGGGTCAGC
The DNA here is from genome assembly GCF_002156145.1 of Streptomyces sp. NRRL B-24572. Classification (NCBI taxonomy): domain Bacteria; kingdom Bacillati; phylum Actinomycetota; class Actinomycetes; order Kitasatosporales; family Streptomycetaceae; genus Streptomyces; species Streptomyces sp. NRRL B-24572. The sequence continues at coordinate 2,353 of NZ_MWIG01000082.1, forward strand.
ACCGATCCAGCGCGACGCACCCGAACGGACCGGAACGGGAGTCAGCACCAGGTCAGCACCAGGTCAGCACCAGCGCGTCCGCGCTCGATGTGCCTCACGCGGTCCGTGCTTCTGACCTGCATGTTTGTGCGGGAGGGTGCCGCGTGGCAAGCGACGCCCTCCCATTGGGAGAACATCTGGCTGCGGACGAAGCGCTACGACGCGAACGGCAAGGTCAGAAGCGGTACGGGCGGGGTCTGCTACCTCTACTGGCCCACCGAGCCGGGGCCGGGCCGGCGTCGCGTGCTGCAGGAGCTCGGCCTGGTGTGAGCACGTGCGGGCAGGCGGGACGGCAGCCGCTCGATCGGAGGAAAGGCTGAGAACCGCCTGCGCGCGATGATCATGGAGTGGCACAGTCGGACCATGCGCAGTGACGAGGCCGACGTGCAGGGATCCGTCATCGAGCTGGCACAGGAGCGGTGGGGGGTCACGCCGACGGGGGAGTTCCCGGCGCGGTTCGCGGAGCCGGGCTGGAGCCACGCGGAGACCGTCGACCGCCGCTGTCCCGCGTGCGGCGGCGAACTCCACGCCCTGCGCAGACCGTACGAGTCCCAGGGCCGCACCTACCAGTACACGGCGCTCGTCTGCCCCGCCTGTCCCACCGCCTTCACCCTCGCCGATCTCGGGGTGAAGCGGTACGACCAGCTGACCGACGCCGTGCCCCGCCAAGGCGGCCGGGCGGCCCGCGTCCGTCCGGCCCCCGCCGTGACCGCCGTCGTCAGGGTCCCGGCGCAGCCGCGTCCGGGCCGTGGTCCGGCGTGGCCCGAGGACCTGGTCGTGCCCGACGCGACCGAGCAGCGCGCCCTGTGGTGGTGCAAGGTCGCCGATCCCGCGTGGCGTCCGGCCGACGCGGCGCTCGCGGCGGCCGAGGACGTGCGGGTGATCCTCCCCGAAGGGCCGGAGTACGAGGAGCTGCGGACGCGGCTGAAGGAGCGGGACGTCCCGTACCGCGTCAGCCGGTACTGGGAGGAGGCCGGGGAGGTCGGCACCGTCAGCGACACCGGCGGGCGTACGGAGCTGGTCGCGGCCGGTCCGGACGGCGCGGCGCCCGCCGCCGGCCCCTGGGCGGCGGCGGCCCGGGACGCCTTCGCCGCCCAGTGGGACGCGCTGGAGGAGCTGCCGGACGGCGACGGCGACGCGTACGTGCCCGTCGGCGAGCTGGTGCCGGCCGATTGGGCCCCTCTCCTTCCGCACCCGTCGTTCAACCCGGTGCAGGCCGCCGCCGTCCCGGTGGTCCTCGAAGGCACCGGGCATCTGGTCGTCGTCGCGCCGACGGGGGCGGGGAAGACCCCGATCGGGATGGTCGCGGCCCTTGAGGCGCACGCCCGCGGACGCAAGGCGGCCTGGCTGGTGCCGCAGCGCTCGCTCACCGACGAACTCGACCGCGAGCTGCGGCTGTGGCGGAGCCGTGGGCTGCGGGTGGTGCGCCTGACCGGTGAGGCCGCGGTGGACACGGAGCTGATCCGGTCGGCCGACGTGTGGGTGGCCACCACCGAGAAGTTCGAGGCGATCTGCCGCGCGGGCTCGCTGCGGGACGCGCTCGCGGAGGTCGGCTGCCTGGTCGTCGACGAGATCCATCTGCTCGGCGACCCGACGCGCGGGGCCGTACTGGAAGCGCTCCTCGCCCGCGTGCGGGAGGACAGCGCGGCCACCCGGATCGTCGGCCTGTCCGCGACCGTCGCCAACGCGGACGAGGTCGCCGAGTGGCTGGGCGCCCGCCTGGTCCGCACCACCTGGCGACCCACCCGGCTCACCTGGCAACTGCCCCTCCTGCCCCCGGTCGACGAGGCGGACCGGGCGGCGCGGGCCGCCGTCCGCACCGGGGCCGCCGTACGCATCGCCCGGCAGGTCACCGCGGACGGCGGCAGCGTCCTCGTCTTCTGCGGCAGCAAGCGCGGGGTCCGGACCACGGCGCTCGCGCTGGCCGCCGACCGGGGCGTGCCGACCGCGGGCGTGGACGCGGACGACGCCGAACTCGTCGAGCGGCTCTGCACCAAGGCCGGCGTACGGCTGCACTACCGGGACTGGCCCTACAAGCGGGAGGCCGAGGAGGCCTTCCGGGCCCGCGAGGCGGAAATCCTGGTCGCCACCTCCACGGTGGCCGCCGGCGTCAACCTCCCCGCCCGCGCGGTGATCGTCTGCGACACGACCCTCGGCCTGGACCGCGTCGAGGTGTCGATGGTCCAGCAGATGTTCGGACGGGCCGGGCGCATCGGCGCCGGAGAGCGCGAGGGCTGGGCGTTCCTGCTCACCGACCCGGCGGAACGGGCGCACTGGCAGGCCCGGTTGGCCGCCGGATACACCGTACGGTCGCGTCTGGACGAGCACCTGGCCGACCACCTCCTCGCCGAGGCCGTGCAGGAGCGTCTTTCGACCCTGGAGGAGGCGGAGACCTGGTGGGCCGGGACCTTCGCCGCGTACCAGGGCCACGACAGCGTCGAACCCCTGCACGAGGCGGCGCAGTTCCTCGCCGAGGTGGGCTGTCTGCGCCCCGCCGCCGACGAGGACCGTCTGGAGCCCACCCCACTGGGCCGGCTGACCAGCCGCTTCATGGTCGACGCCACGATCGCCGACGACCTGGCGACGGCGCTGCGACAGGCCCCGGTACCCGAAGACCCGCTCGCCGCCGAGCAGTTGCTCGCGGCCCTGCTCAGCACCCGCCTCCCCGTACTCGAACAGGCACCCTTCACCGAGCGGGCGAAGTCCGCCCTGCGCCGGGTCCTGCGCGAGACCGAGCGCACGGACGACGAACCGGACGACCCCTGGGGCCTCGGTCCGGGTGAGGAACCGCCGCAGGCCGACGACGAGCAGCGGCCCCAGGCCGGTGACCTGGCCCGCGCGGTCCTGCTGCTCGCGGCGACCCGGCCCAACCTCTTCCGCGGCCGCCCCGCGTACGTCCTCGGCATCCCCGTGGACTCCATGACCGGCATCCTGGAGGAGGGCCGGCGCTACCTGGCCTGGCTCGGCGCGCAGGGCCCCCTCGGCACGGTCCACCCCTGGGTGGCCGTCGTCGCCGGCGACCTCGCGCTGCGCGTCCGCTGGCGGACCCTGGGAGCCCGCCGAGGGGCCGGACGCCTCCTCTGGATGTGCGAGCGCATGGCCACGGCCCCGCTCGCGCCCGGGCTCGTCCCACGCCTGTGGAACGCGGCCCGGGCCCGCGGCATCGACGCGCCCGACTGGAACGGCCCGACGCCGCCGGGCGACTGCGCCCTGACCCCGGACCGCTACCGCGCGCTCCTCGCGGAACGCGCCACCGGCGCCCGCCTCGCCCTCCAGGACGGCACGGTCCGGGTGTGGGCCCCGCCGGGGGCCGTGATCCGCCTGTGGAACGGTGCGACCACCGCCCTGCACCCCGCCGACGCCGAGGAGACCACGCTGCTCCTGCCGCCCGCCGACCCGGCCGACCCGGCGGCGGGGCGCTGCGGCGCCGCCGTCTTCACCCGCGGTGACCGAATGGCGGCAGGCTGGCTGGAAGCGTACGCGGCCCTGCGGGCCTGACCCGTTCGGGAGCCGGCGCCTGCCCGGGACCGCTCTCCGGCGCAACGCCGAAGAGCGGTCCCGGGCCGGGGCACGGCGGCCTTGGGCCGAGAGGTGGTGGTCCTGGATCGAGAGGTGGCGGCCTTGGGTCGAGGGGTGGTGGTCCTGGATCGAGAGGTGGCGGCCTTGGACAGAGAGGCGGTGGTCCCGGGCCGAGACATGGCGGTCCCGACCGAGGCGCGCCGGTCCTGGACCGAGACGCGGTGGTTCCGGACCGAGGCGCGGCGGCCCGGGGACGTGACCGGCGTCCTACCCCGGGGCCGGTCCCGTGGCGCAAGGTGGTCGCCATGACCTCCACCACCCACTCCCGTCTCCTCGTCCGCGCCCGCACGGGCGGCCCCCGCGAGGACGGCCCCAAGATCCTGGAGCACGTCCTCGGCTGGACCCTGGTCGTCCTGCTCGCCGTCCTCGTCACCCGGGCGGGTCTCATGTGACGTGACGCCGGTCGGCCGGCAACCGTGTGGATCCCCGGTGGCCGCGTGATCCTCCGGTACGGAACGGGCATACTCCCCCCGATCGCCGCGCCCCGTGCGCCCGGCAGGGAGGAGCGTCCGACCATGGCCGACAGCACCGCGGACGGCGTCGAGCGCCGACTGCCCACCGACGAGGCCCGGGAGCTGCTCTCCCTGGTGCGTGACATCGCCCGCCGGGAGATCGCCCCGGGCGCCGCGGAGGAGGAGGCCGCCGGCCGCTTCCCCCGCGAGCTGTTCGCGCTGCTCTCCCGCTCCGGGCTGCTCGGGCTGCCGTACGACCCCGAGTACGGCGGGGGCGGCCAGCCGTACGAGGTCTACCTCCAGGTCCTGGAGGAACTCGCCGCCGCCCGGCTCACCGTGGGCCTCGGCGTCAGCGTCCACACGCTGTCCTGCCACGCGCTCGCCGGCTTCGGCACCGAGGCGCAGCGGGCCGCACACCTGCCCGCGATGCTGGGCGGCGGTCTCCTCGGCGCGTACTGCCTCTCCGAACCCTCCGCCGGATCGGACGCGGCGGCCCTGCGGACCCGGGCGGTGCGGGAGGGCGAGGACTGGGTGATCGACGGGACCAAGGCCTGGATCACCCACGGCGGGATCGCGGACTTCTGCACGGTCATGGCCCGTACCGGCGGCCCGGGCGCGCGCGGCATCACCGCCTTCCTCGTGCCGGGGGACGCGCCGGGGCTGAGCGCCGCCCCTCCCGAGCGGAAGATGGGAATGAAGGGCTCTCCCACCGCGCAGCTCCACTTCGACGGGGTGCGGGTCGCCGACGACCGCCGTCTCGGCGCGGAGGGGCAGGGCTTCGCGATCGCGCTCGACGCCCTGGACTCGGGGCGGCTCGGCATCGCCGCCTGTGCCGTGGGCCTGGCCCAGGCGGCCCTGGACGAGGCCGTCTCGTACGCACGGGAGCGCCGCCAGTTCGGCCGGCCGATCGTCGACTTCCAGGGGCTCCGCTTCCTGCTCGCCGACATGGCGACCAAGGTCGAGGCGGGCCGCGCGCTGTACCTGGAGGCGGCGCGGCTCCGGGACGAGGGGCGGGCCTTCGGCCGGTGCGCGGCGATGGCCAAGCTCTTCTGCACGGACGCCGCCATGCAGGTCACGACGGACGCGGTGCAGGTGCTCGGCGGCTACGGCTACACGGCGGACTTTCCCGTGGAGCGGTATCTGCGCGAGGCGAAGATGCTCCAGATCGTCGAGGGGACCAATCAGATCCAGCGCGTGGTCATCGCCCGTCACCTGGTCGGACCAGAGTCCCGCTGACGCGTACGGTGCGGTCCGCCCAGACCGGTCCCGCGGCGAGCCGGGCCCACTCCTGGTCGCGGTGGCCGGGCAGGGTGCGGCCCTGGCTCGCCCAGAGGGAGAGCACGTCCCGGTAGATGGGCGGGTCGGCGGGGACGGGGGGCTTCACCTGCGCATGCGCCGCCTGCCCCTGCACCGGTACGGGAACCGGGACGGGCACGGGGGCCGGTGCGGGTGCCGTCACCGTGGCCATCACCGTCGCCGTCGCCGCCGAGGGCGCCGTCGGCTGGGTCGCCGACGGGGGCGTCGACCGAGGAACCGATTCTTCGCCGCGCGGTTCGGCCTGTCGGTGCCGACCGTAACCGCTGGGAGTGGTGTACAGCGTCGTCATGCCGGGACCAACGCGCCCCGGCGGCCGGGGGTCACCGCCGAGCGGATTCGAGCGGCAGTTCGCCCGGTACCCGGTGCACGACTCTGGTCCCCGGACCGATAGCTGACGTACCGTCAGATCCCATTCGCCGCTCAGGAGGTCAGCCGTGGACGACGACCGGCCCGTCGCGCTCGACGAATACCCCGTGCACCAGGCACCGCTCTCGATGAAGCACCACGTCAGCGGCGACCGAAACGCCTACGACCGGTGCATCTTCCACGTCTTCGACCACACCGGACGCGCCCTGCTCATCGCCGGCCTCGGCGTCTACCCCAACACCGGGGTCGTCGACGCCTACGCCACCCTGCGCACCGGCGACCGGCTGCACGCCGTCCGCGCCTCGGACGCCCTCGGCGACGACCGGATGAACCTCTCCGTCGGCCCGCTCGCCATCACCGTCGACGAACCGCTCAAGCGCCTCTCCCTGTACTGCGCGGCAGACCCCGACGACCCCGACGGCCTCTCCTTCGACCTCACCTGGACCGGCGACTTCCCCGCCGTCTGGGAACCCCACCACACCCAGCGCCACGGCGGCAGGCTCACCCTCGAAGGCCGCCGCTTCGTCCAGGCCGGACACTGCGCGGGCACCATCAGGGCCGGCGGCGAGGAGTTCACCGTCACCGCGGGGGAGTGGACCGGCACCCGCGACCGTAGCTGGGGCGTCCGCCCCCTCCCCGGCGAGGAACCCGGCCGCGCCGCCGAGTTCCGCCCCGAGGGCTTCCACTGGCTCTGGATCCCGATGCGCTTCGAGGACCGCTTCCTCATAGTCATCGCCCAGGAGGACGCCGACGGCTACCGCACCCTCAACGAGGCCCTGCTCGTACGGAGCGGCCACCGCGACGCCCAACTCGGCTGGCCCCGCACCGAGATCACGTACCGGCCCGGCACCCGCCACCCCGAGAGGGCGTCCGTCCACCTCACCGACCCGGCCGGGAAACCCCTGGAGGTCGGCGTCGAGATCCTCGCCTCCTCCCCGCTCGCCGTCGGCGCCGGCTACCCGCCCGCCACCGACTGGCAGCACGGGACCTGGCAGGGCCGCGGCTGGACCGACCGCCGCGTCTACGACCTCTCCGACCCGGCCGCCCATCCCATGGCCGCCTACGGCGTCATCGACCACGCCGCCCGCTTCACCCTCGACGGCCGCACCGGCTACGGCATCTTCGAACACGGCTCCTTCGGCCGCCACGACCCCAGCGGCTTCGCCGACCACACCTCGACAGCCAACTGAGGAGCGTCCTTTGGCCACCGCGCCCCGCCCCCGCACCACCACCCGGGACCCCGAGGAGCTCGGCCGGCGGCTCACCGCCTGGCTGGACCGGCACCTGCCCGGAGCCGGGGTCACCGACCTCGCCGTCCCCGGCTCCAACGGCATGTCCAGCGAGACCCTGCTCTTCGATCTGGACCACCCGGACGCCCCCGTGCGCGGCTGCGCCCTGCGGCTCGCCGCCGACCCCGCCGCGTACACCGTCTTCCCCGTCTACGACATGGCGCGCCAGCACCGCGTGATGCGCCTCGTCGGCGAGCACACCGACGTCCCCGTGCCGCGCGTGCTCTGGCTGGAGGAGGACCCGGAACCGCTCGGCGCCCCCTTCTTCGTGATGGCCCGCGCCGAGGGCCGCGTCCCGCCGGACGTCATGCCCTACACGTACGAGGGGAACTGGCTGCACGCCGCCACCGACGCCGAACGCGCCCACCTGGAGGCCGAGTCCGTCGCCGTACTGGCCAGGCTGCACGACCAGTTCCCCGCGAAGGAGGCCGAGTTCCTGCTGCCCGAAGGCGCCGGGAGCCCGCTGCGGCGCCACGTCGACGCCCAACGCGCCTACTACGCCTGGGTGGTGGAGGGGCTCGCGCCCTCGCCGCTCATCGAGTCGGCCTTCGACTGGCTCGAGGAGCACTGGCCGGCCGACGAGGGCCCCGCCGTCCTCGGCTGGGGCGACGCCCGCATCGGGAACATCGTCTACGACGGATTCACGCCCGCCGCCGTCCTCGACTGGGAGATGGCGGCGTACGTCCCCCGCGAGGTCGACCTCGGCTGGACCGTCTACCTGCACCGCTTCTTCCAGGACCTGACCGTGGGCTTCGGCCAGCCCGGGCTCCCCGGCTTCCTGCGGCGCGACGCGATCGAGCGCCGGTACGCCGAACTGACCGGACACACCCCGCGCGACATGGAGTTCCACACGCTCTACGCGGCGCTGCGGCACGCGATCGTGATGCTCAGGATCGCGTACCGCCAGGCCCACTTCGGCGAGGTCGAGGTGCCCGGTGACCCCGACGGCCTGATCCTGCACCACGCCACGCTCGCGGCGATGGTGCGGGGAAGCTACTGGTAGTCGGAAGGCTCAGGGCCTGTCCGGCGGATCAGGATCGGACGGGCCCTAGGCCGCGCGCCGCATCTGCGGCACCCGGATCGGACGCGAACCCGGACCGCCGACGTGCGAGAAGGGCTGCGTGCGCCAGTCGAGTCCCTGGGGGAGCGTCAGGAGCAGTGCGGTGTCCTGCTCCTGGACCCCCAGGACGTCGTCGGCGGGGCGGGCCTCGGAGGCCGAGAGCCCCGTGCCCGGGCAGACCGTCAGGACGAAGGGGTTCCACGGCGTCGGGCAGAGGGCGTGCTCCGGCAGCGCGTCCTCGTCCGCGAGCAGCGCGATGGGCTGCACGCACTCCGGGCAGACCACCCGGAACATCTCAAAGGTGTCGTACGCGTCGAGCTCGTCGGACGTGTCGACCGAATCAACAGGCTCCTGCATTGGGAATCTCCCCCTCGGCTGGGTCGGCCGGATCTGTGCGGCCTCGACCACAGCAAGCACTTCCCATGCGGAACTCCGCATAACCGTGAGGCGGTGGTCCAGGCCGGGCGCAAACCTGTGGCGTTCGTCACATGCCTGTCGCAGGTGCCCCGTGACGGGCCATAGCGCCCTATACGGATCGCCCCCGGCTGTGCCCGAGTCGCTCCGGGGCCATAGGGTCACCGCATGGAGGAGCTGGATCGTCAGATCGTGGAGTTGCTCGTCAAGGACGGGCGCATGAGCTACACCGACCTGGGCAAGGCCACCGGCCTGTCCACGTCGGCGGTGCATCAGCGCGTCCGCCGCCTGGAGCAGCGCGGTGTCATCCGCGGCTATGCCGCCGTCGTCGACCCGGAGGCCGTGGGCCTGCCGCTCACCGCGTTCATCTCGGTCAAACCCTTCGACCCCAGCGCCCCCGACGACACCCCCGACCGGCTCGCCGACATCCCGGAGATCGAGGCCTGCCACAGCGTCGCGGGCGACGAGAACTACATCCTCAAGGTCCGGGTCGCCACCCCGCTGGAGCTGGAGCACCTGCTCAGCCGCATCCGCTCCCAGGCCGGGGTCTCCAGCCGCACGACCGTCGTCCTGTCCACCCCGTACGAGGCCAGGCCGCCGCGCATCTGACGCACCCGGCCCACCGAAGGGGGGACCTGCCGGACAAACCGGGTTCCGGCAGGTCCTAGCCTGGTGGGCATGAGCGAGTCCATGCCTCCCGCGTCTCCCGGCGACCACCGCACCGTGCTGCTGCGCGGGGGAGAGGTCCACAGCCCCGCCGACCCCTTCGCCACCGCCATGGTGGTGGAGCGCGGCCACGTCGCCTGGGTGGGTTCCGAGGGCGCGGCCGACGCCTTCGCGTCCGGCGTGGACGAGGTCGTCGACCTGGAGGGCGCGCTCGTCACCCCGGCGTTCGTCGACGCGCACGTGCACACCACCGCCACCGGCTTCGCCCTCACCGGGCTCGACCTGTCCTCCGCCGCCTCGCTCGCCGAGGCCGCCGAGCTGATCCGGGCCCACGCCGCCGCCCGCCCCGAGGACCGCATCCTCATCGGCCACGGCTGGGACGCCTCCCGCTGGCCCGAGCGCCGCCCGCTCACCCGCGCGGAGCTCGACGAACTCACCGGCGGCCGCCCGCTCTACCTGACCCGGATCGACGTCCACTCGGCCGTCGTCACCACCGCCCTCCTCGACCTCGTGCCCGGCGTCCGTGACCTGGACGGCTTCCACGACGGGCAGCGGCCGCTCACCGGGGACGCCCACCACGCCGTGCGCGCCGCCGCCTTCGCGGCGGTCTCTCCCGGCCAGCGCACCGAGGCCCAGCGCGCCGCCCGCGCCCACGCGGTCTCCCTGGGCATCGGCACCCTCCACGAGTGCGGTGGACCGCAGATCTCCTCCGAGGAGGACTTCACCGGCCTCCTGGACCTCGCGCGCGAGGAGGCCGGGCCCCGGGTCGTCGGCTACTGGGCCGACCTCGACGTCGAGCGGGCGCGGGCCCTGGGCGCCCTCGGCGCGGCCGGCGACCTGTTCGCCGACGGTTCCCTCGGCTCCCACACGGCCTGCCTCCACGAGCCGTACGCCGACCACACCGGGCACCGCGGCTCGGCCCACCTGGACGCGGCCGCCATCGCCCTGCACGTCGTCGCCTGCACCGAGGCGGGCCTCCAGGCCGGCTTCCACGCCATCGGGGACGCGGCGGTGACCGCGGTCGTCGAGGGCGTCAGGGCAGCCGCCGAGAAGCTCGGCCTGGCCCGGATCCGGGCCGCCCGGCACCGCGTCGAGCACGTCGAGATGCTCACCCCCGAGACGATCGCCGCCTTCGCCGAACTGGGGCTCACCGCCTCCGTGCAGCCCGCCTTCGACGCCCTCTGGGGCGGCGAGGACGGCATGTACGCCGACCGGCTCGGCGCCGAGCGGGCCCGCACCCTCAACCCGTACGCGGCACTGCTGCGCGCCGGTGTGCCGCTGGCCTTCGGCTCCGACAGCCCGGTCACCCCGCTCGACCCCTGGGGCACCGTCCGCGCCGCCGCCTTCCACCGGACCCCCGAGCACCGGATCTCCGCCCGCGCCGCCTTCACCGCCCACACCCGGGGCGGCTGGCGGGCCGTGGGCCGGGACGACGCCGGGACGCTGGTTCCCGGCGCCCCCGCCGACTACGCGGTCTGGCGCACCGAGGAGCTCGTCGTCCAGGCGCCCGACGACCGGGTCGCCCGCTGGTCCACCGACCCCCGTTCCGGAACGCCCGGTCTGCCCGATCTGTCGCCCGGCGTCGACCTCCCCGTCTGTCTGCGCACGGTGGTGTACGGGCAGACGGTCTTCGAGCGACCGAACGAGTGATATCGGGACATTTCGCACCCCGGACCGTCACCCCGCACGCTTGTCCCCGACCTGCGGATCTTCCCCTCCGGCCTGGCCTTTTGATGTGTCTTCGCAGGTCAAGCGGGTATTGACAGTCGCCGGTCGGGGGCGGGTAGGTTCACCGCGTCCACCACAGGACGTCCGACCGGACCGCACCCCCACGCCGTAGCCGAACGCCGCCCGCGCCTCGGTCGCGAGGGAAAGTTTCTCCGGCGGAAGGTGCGACCCGGGTGGGGCCCGGACGTTCAGTAGACAACGGCTCTCGGGCGATCCGCAGCCAGCGGATCCCGGGTCGGACCGAAGGACGCCCGGCCCCGCACCGCACGTCACCCGTCCCGGTGGTCCCTTCCGTCCGGTCTGTCACCCGGGCCACTCGACCCGCCACGCCGGAGCACCCCGGGGACCTCGCTATGGTGGGGTCCTGCGTATGTATCCGAAGGGGCAGTAGTGAACGACGGTGGCCAGAGGCGTTACGGCCCGCTCGGCAAGGCCTTGGTGATCATTCCGACCTACAACGAGGCGGAGAACATCAAGCCGATCGTCGCGCGGGTGCGGGAGGCCGTACCCGAGGCGCACGTTCTCGTCGCGGACGACAACAGCCCCGACGGCACGGGCAAGTTCGCGGACGAGATCGCGTCCGAGGACGACCATGTGCACGTGCTGCACCGCAAGGGCAAGGAGGGGCTCGGCGCCGCCTACCTCGCCGGCTTCCGGTGGGGCATCGAGCACGGCTACGGCGTCCTCGTCGAGATGGACGCCGACGGCTCCCACCAGCCCGAGGAGCTCCCGCGGCTGCTCACCGCCCTCAAGGGCGCGGACCTGGTCCTCGGCTCCCGCTGGGTGCCGGGCGGCCGGATCGTGAACTGGCCGAAGTCCCGCGAGTTCATCTCCCGGGGCGGCAGCCTCTACTCGCGCGTGATGCTCGACGTCCCGATCCGCGACGTCACCGGCGGCTACCGGGCCTTCCGCAAGGAGACCCTGGAGGGCCTGGGTCTCGAGGACGTGGCCTCGGCGGGCTACTGCTTCCAGGTCGACCTGGCCCGTCGCGCGATCGCCGCCGGCTTCCACGTCGTCGAGGTCCCGATCACCTTCGTGGAGCGCGAGATCGGCGACTCGAAGATGAGCCGCAACATCGTCGTCGAGGCGCTGTGGCGGGTCACCGGATGGGGTCTGACGGCCCGTGCGGAGAAGGTCGGCAAGCTGCTCGGCCGCAAGTCCTCCTGACGTCCGGCCGGCTTCCGCGCCGGCCCTTCGCACTGATCCTTCCTTTACGACGTTCCGGCGGGGCGCCAGGCACACTGGGGACCATGACGACCGGCGCACCGCCTCCCCTCGCCCCGAAGCGCTCACGCGCGCGTACGTTCCTTCCGCTCGGCGTCGCCGCCTGGCTGGTCCTGGAGATCTGGCTGCTCACGGTGGTGGCGAACGCGGCGGGCGGACTGACCGTCCTCCTCCTGCTCGTCGGCGGTGCCGTGCTCGGCGCCGCCGTCGTCAAGCGGGCGGGCCGCCGCGCCTTCCGCAACCTCACCTCGACCTTCCAGCAGGCCCAGGCGGCCGCACAGAGCGGCGTGGCGCCCTCGCCCGCCGACCGGGCCGGCGCGGACGACCGCAACGGCTTCCTGATGCTGGGCGGCCTGCTCCTGATGATCCCCGGCTTCCTCTCGGACGCGGCCGGTCTGCTCCTGCTGATCCCGCAGGTCCGCTCGTTCCTCGGGCGGTACGCGGAGAAGGCCGTCGAGCGCCGGATGAGCGCCGCGCCTCCCGGCAGCCTCCAGGACGCCTTCCAGCAGGCCCGTATCCACCGGCCGGACGGGAAGGTGGTCCAGGGCGAGGTCATCCGCGAGGGCGCGCCCCAGGGCCCTCGCCGACCCGAGGAGCCCCGCCCGCCGCTGATGCCCTGATCCGTGCGCGCGCCACGGGCGCGGAAACGCCGCGGGGCCCGGTACACGAATCGTGTACCGGGCCCCGCGGCGTTGTGCTCTTGCGGCGGTCCGCTAGGCGGACTTGCGGCTGTCGCGCGGATGCACGGCGATGTTCATGGCGCCGGAACGCAGGACGGCCAGCCTCTCGGCGAGGACCTCCTCCAGCTCCTCGCGGGTGCGCCGCTCCATGAGCATGTCCCAGTGCGTACGCGCAGGCTTGCCCTTCTTCTCCTCAGGTCCGTCCCCGTCAACCAGGAGTGCCTGGATTCCGCAGACCTTGCACTCCCACTCCGGCGGAATCTCCGCCTCGACCGAGAAGGGCATCTCAAAGCGATGTCCCTTCTCGCATGCGTACTCCACCGCCTGGCGCGGGGCCAGATCGATGCCGCGGTCGGTCTCGTAGCTCGTCACCACGAGGCGCGTGCCGCGAAGAGCTCGCTCACTCATGAATCGTGCCTCCCGGGCTTGTCGCCCACAGGACAGGTGTCGCTGTCGTCGTTATCCGGTCAACGTCCGGTCGGCGGTAAAGATTCCCGTGCCGGGTCATGCGTCGCCCGTCGTGCCGCCCCTTGTTGTACCCACCAGTGCCCGTTTTGTCACATCCGACGGCAGATGTGACCGGGTGTCTTCACCAAAGCAGCACGCAGTAACGGTCCGCCTGGCAGGCCAAACGCGTACACTACCGCCCTTTCACCGCCACGTCTAAATGCGGTCGGGTATCGGGTTCCCCGCGGCCGCCACCGCACGCCGGACCGGGACCCGGGCGAGCAGCGTGAAACCGACGGCGAAGAAGATCACCAGGGAGATGATGGCATCCCGGTAGCTTCCGGTCAGCTGATACGCGAGACCGAACACGAGCGGACCCAGCCAGCTGAGCCCGCGATCGCTCATCTCGTACGCCGAGAAGTACTCCGCCTCCTTGCCGCGCGGTATCAGATGCGAGAACAGCGAGCGCGACAACGCCTGGCTGCCGCCCATGACCAGGCCGATGGCGGCCGCCAGCCAGTAGAAGAACACCGGCGAGTTCGCCGGCAGGAAGTAGCCCGCCGCCAGGATCAGCGTCCAGACCGCCAGCGAGCCCAGAATCGTCCGCTTGGCGCCGTACACCCGGGCGAGTCGCCCCATCCCGAGGGCGCCCGCCACCGCGAGCACCTGGACGAGCAGGACCGCCGTGATGAGCGTCGTCTGGTCGAGCTCCAGCTCCTCGGAGCCGTAGATCGAGGCCTGCGAGATCACCGTCTGGATGCCGTCGTTGTAGATCAGGTACGCGAGGAGGAAGGAGAGCGTCAGCGGATGCCGGCGCATGTCCTTCAAGGTCGCCCGCAGCTGGCCCCAGCCGCTGCCGACCGCGCCCTCGCCGGACCGCCCGGCTCCCTCCGGGCGGGCCTGCCGGTCGCGCAGTCGGCGCAGCGGCACGAGGGTGAAGGCGCCCCACCACAGACCGGCCGAGGCCAGGCAGATGCGGACCGCCTCGCCCTCCGAGAGGCCGAAGGAGTCGTGCCCCGAGTAGAGGACCAGGTTCAGGACGAGGACCAGCGCGCCGGACGTGTAGCCGAAGGCCCAGCCGCGCGAGGAGACCGCGTCCCGCTCGTCGGGCTCGGCGATCTGCGGCAGATAGGCGTTGTAGAGCACCATCGAGACCGACAGCGAGGCGTTCGCCACGATCAACAGGAAGGTGCCGAGCAGGTAGCGCTCGCCCGCCAGGAAGAACATCCCCGTCGTGGCCGCCGCTCCCAGGTACGCCGACGCCGCGAGCAGCGGCTTCTTCCGGCCCGCACGGTCCGCCACCGCGCCCACCAGCGGCATCACCACGACCGCGACCACGATCGAGGCGGACACGGCGTACGCGAAGAGCGAGCCCGCCCGCACCGGGATCCCCAGCGGGTGCACGTACCCGTGGGCGTCGGCGGCCGCCTCGGCCACCGAGGTCAGGTACGGGCCCAGGAACACGGTGAGCACGCTCGTCGAGTACACCGAGCACGCGAAGTCGTAGAAGTACCAGCCCCGCTGCTCGCGCTTGCGCTCGGCGGGATCGGAGGCGTACTCCTCCGGCTCGATGGTGTCTGCGGTCAAGGCCACGCCCCCCTCGTTCGTTCCCGTGGCCGGGACGCGGCTCAGATCCACGCTCCCCGGTCGGTGAGCACGCCGCGCAGCGTCTCCAGGTGATCGGTCATGATGCCATCGACCCCCAGGTCGAGGAGAGAGTTCATCCGGGCCGGATCGTTCACGGTCCACACGTGGACCTGGAGCCCGCGCGCGTGCGCCTCCCGTACGAACCGCCGGTCGACCACCGGGACCCCCGCCTGGCGCTCCGGGACCTGCGCCGCCACGGCGCCCGCCCGCAGCGCCGCCGGGATCCCCCAGGAGCGCAGCCGCAGCCCGACCACGCCGCGCACCCCGTACGAGGTGGCGAGCCGTGGACCGGCCAGGCGCTGGGCCCGCGCGATCCGGGACTCGGTGAAGGAGCCCACGCAGACCCGGTCCCAGGCGCCTGTCCTGCGGATCAGGTCGACCAGCGGGGCCAGGGCGGACTCGGCCTTGAGGTCCACGTTCCAGCGGGCCTCGGGGAACTCCTCCAGGAGGTCCGCGAAGAGCGGCAGGGGCTCGGAGCCGGCCACGCGGGCCTCCCGTACGGCCGCCCACGGCAGGTCGCCGATCCGGCCCGAGGTGTCCGTCACCCGGTCGAGGGTCGCGTCGTGGAAGGCGACGAGCACCCCGTCGGACGTCGTGTGCACATCGGTCTCGAAATAGCGGTAGCCCGCCGCGGCGGCCCGGCGGAAGGCGGCCGCGGTGTTCTCCAGGCCGTTCGCCGTG
>NZ_MWIG01000820.1:0-4356 GCF_002156145.1 Streptomyces sp. NRRL B-24572
GGAGGGCGCGGGCGGCCGGTGGGGCCGGGTTGGGGTTCGGTGTGTCGACGCCGGTGGTGGCCGGCGGCGGGACCTGGTCCTCGTGGTTGGCGGCCGCGCCCCGGTAGACGGCGCTGAAGGCGAGGGCGACCATGCCGACGCCCATGACGAGGGCGAGGACCCAGGCGACGGGCCGGAGCCAGCGGGCGCGGCCCCGGTAGGGGCGCAGGGCCCCACCGTGGCGGCCGTAGGGGCTGGCGTCGTCGCCGATGTCGTCGGGCTCGTAGGTGAGACCGAAGGGATCGGGGCCGTCCTCGTAGGGGTCGTCCTCGACGGATCCGCCACCGGCGCGGGCGCGGGCCGCCTCGGCCTCGGCACGGGCCTGGGCGGCGGCGAGGAGCCGCTCGACCGCGGTGGGCTCGTGGATGGTGGCGGCCCTGACGAAGGCCTCGTCGAAGACCACGTCGGCGTGGACCTCGTCGGCGCCTCCGCGGTCGACTTCCTCGGGGTCCCCGCCGTCCTGGAACGGCCTTCCCCCCACGTCGTCCGGCACGGATTCAGAGTAGACCCGGAAGGTGGTTTTGGGCAGGGAGAGTGCGAAGCCTCCCTGCCCGTCCTCCCCGTACCGATAAGTAAGGAGGTGTTACCGCACGTGACCGTCACCGGTGACGATGTACTTGGTCGAGGTCAGCTCGGGAAGGCCCATGGGGCCCCGGGCGTGCAGCTTCTGGGTGGAGATGCCGATCTCGGCGCCGAAGCCGAACTGTCCGCCGTCCGTGAACCGGGTGGAGGCGTTCACGGCGACCGTGGTGGAGTCGACCAGCTGGGTGAAGCGGCGGGCCGCGGCCTGCGAGGTGGTGACGATCGCCTCGGTGTGGCCGGAGGACCACATCCGGATGTGCTCGACGGCCTTGTCGAGGGAGTCGACGACGGCGGCGGCGATGTCGTACGAGAGGTACTCGGTCTCCCAGTCCTCGGGCGTGGCCGGGACGACGGTGGCTTTGGAGCCCTCGGAGAGGGCGAGGACCCGCTCGTCGGCGTGGACGGTGACGCCGGCCTCGGCGAGGGCGGCGAGCGCCTTGGGCAGGAAGGCCTCGGCGACGTCCTGGTGGACGAGGAGGGTCTCGGCGGCGTTGCAGACGCTGACCCGCGAGGCCTTGGAGTTGACCAGGATGTCGACGGCCATGTCGAGGTCGGTCTGGGCGTCGACGTAGACGTGGCAGTTGCCGGTGCCGGTCTCGATGACCGGGACGGTGGACTCCTCGACGACGGTCTTGATCAGGGAGGCGCCGCCGCGCGGGATGAGGACGTCGACGAGGCCGCGGGCGCGCATCAGCTCGCGGACCGATTCGCGGGACTCGCCGGGGACGAGCTGGATGGCGTCGGCGGGCAGTCCGGCGCCGCCGACGGCGTCGCGCAGGACGGTCACCAGGGCGGTGTTGGAGGCGTACGCGGAGGAGGAGCCGCGGAGCAGGACGGCGTTGCCGGACTTGAGGCAGAGGGCGGCGGCGTCGACCGTGACGTTGGGGCGGGCCTCGTAGATGATGCCGACGACGCCGAGCGGGACGCGGATCTGGCGCAGGTCGATGCCGTTGGGGAGGGTCTGGCCGCGGACGACCTCGCCGACGGGGTCGGGCAGCGCGGCGACGTCACGGACGTCGGCGGCGATGGCCCGGACGCGCTCCGGGGTGAGGGTCAGACGGTCGATGATGGCCTCGCTGGTCCCGGCTTCGCGGGCCTTGGCGATGTCCACGGCGTTGGCTTCGACGATCTCGGCGGTGCGGACTTCGAGGGCGTCCGCGATCGCGAGGAGCGCGTCGTCCTTGGCCGCGCGCGGGAGTGGCGCGATTTCGGCGGCGGCGCCACGGGCCCGGTAGGCGGCCCGGGTGACCGGGGAGAGGTTGTCGAGGGGCGTGAGCGAGGTCATGTCCGCAGGGTACTGGCACCCCTGCGGACATCCCTCACGTATCCCGCACTCCGAGACGTATCCCTGGGCGGAGATCCGGTCGTCAGTACGGGTGGACGCCGACCGGGGCGGCGGGCGGCGGGCCGTAGCCCTCCGCGATCCGCTGGTGGTAGGTCTCGCGGTCGATGACTTCCAGGCCCACGATCTCCCAGGGCGGCAGCTTGGCGGTCTGCCGGTGCTCGCCCCACAGGCGCAGGGCGACGGCCGCCGCGTCGTGCAGGTCGCGGGCCTCCTCCCAGTACCGGATCTCGGCGTGGTCGTTGGCGTAGCGGCTGGTCAGCAGGAAGGGGTGGTCGTGGGCCAGTTGTTCGAGCCCGCGTCGCACCTCCTTCAGCGGTGACTCCACGCCCGACACACTGAGGGTGATGTGCCAGAGCTTGGACACCGGCCGTTCCTCACGTGTCTCGGTGGTGGTCTCGGTCTTCCTGTCCGTGGACAGGTCCGACCTGGCTGACCTGTCCGACCTGTCCCGTGCTTCGTCGAAGTCGGCTCCGGCCTCGACACTGGTCAGGGCGCGTTCGGCAGTCCCGCGGGGCGGTGCCCCTGGGCGCGCTCGTCTCACCGGCGGCCTCCTGTGTGATGCGTGTGGTGCTGTACCCCGCCTTGTCTTACCCCCGAGACAAAGTTGACCAGCCCGAGGCGGGACATGGGGCGGTTTTGGTAAAGGTCCCTTCCGGATGGCCAGACTTTCAGCCGTTTCGGCGTCGGCCGCGTCAGTGGATGACGACCAGGTCGTCGCGGTGGACGACCTCGCGCTCGTACTCCGGTCCGAGCTCCTTGGCGAGCTCGTGGGTGGAGCGGCCGAGCATCCGGGGCAGCTCCTTGGCGTCGAAGTTGACGAGGCCTCGGGCGACGGCCCGGCCGGAGGAGTCGCGGAGCTCGACGGGGTCGCCGGCCACGAAGTCGCCCTCGACGGCCGCGACACCGGCCGCGAGGAGGGACTTCTTGCCCTCGACGACGGCTCGTACGGCTCCGTCGTCGAGGCTGAGGGAGCCCTGCGGGGTGGAGGCGTGGGCGAGCCAGAGCAGCCGGTCGGCGGAGCGGCGGCCGGTGCGGTGGAAGTACGTGCCGGTGTCCCGGCCGGCGAGGGCGTCGGCGGCGCGGCTCGCGGAGGTGAGGACCACGGGGATGCCCGCGGCGGCGGCGATCCGGGCGGCCTCGACCTTGGTGACCATGCCGCCGGTGCCGACGCCCGCCTTGCCGGCCGAGCCGATCTCGACGTGGGCGATGTCCGCGGGGCCGGTGACCTGGGCGATCCGCGAGGTGCCGGGCTTGGACGGGTCTCCGTCGTACAGCCCGTCGACGTCGGAGAGCAGCACGAGCAGGTCGGCGCGGACGAGGTGGGCGACGAGGGCGGCGAGCCGGTCGTTGTCGCCGAAGCGGATCTCGTCCGTGGCGACGGTGTCGTTCTCGTTGACGACGGGCAGCGCGCCCATGGCGAGGAGCTGGTCCAGGGTGCGGTACGCGTTGCGGTAGTGGGCGCGCCGGCTGGTGTCGTCGGTGGTGAGGAGGACCTGGCCGACGCGGACGCCGTAGCGGGCGAAGGAGGCGGTGTAGCGGGCGACGAGGAGGCCCTGGCCGACGCTGGCGGCGGCCTGCTGGCGGGCGAGGTCCTTGGGGCGGCGGGCGAGGCCGAGCGGTGCGAGTCCCGCGGCGATGGCACCGGAGGAGACGAGGACGATCTCCTTCTCGCCGCCGCTGCGGACCTTGGCGAGCACGTCGACGAGGGCGTCGACGCGGTCGGCGTCGAGTCCTCCGGAGGCGGTGGTGAGCGAGGAGGAGCCGACCTTGACGACGATTCTGCGGGCCTCCGTCACGTACTGCCTTGCCACGTCCGTCTGTCCCGTCACCTGGGTCGTCACCTGCGTCGTCCTCACTCGGCTGTGCTGCGCGCCGCGTGCTCCCCGCCGCGGCTGCCAGGCAATCTACGCGAGCCGGGAGGGATGCCGCTCGTCCGTTTCGCTCCCTGGACCGGACGGACCGGACGGATCGGGGGCGTCGGCGGGCCTGCCGGTGGAGCGGGGCACCAGGATCCGCTGGGAGATCAGGTAGGTGAACGGGATCGCGACGACGGCCGCGACGAGTGGCGCGATCCTGTCGTCCATTCCGGCCCAGGTGACGAGCGCGTAGAGACCGACGCTCTGCACCAGGTAGTTGGTGACGTTGGTGAGCGGGAAGAGGGCGAACTTCTTCCACGTCGGCCGGGTGCGGTAGGTGAAGTAGGTGTTGAGGAAGAAGGAGCCGATCATGCTGAGGAGGAAGGCGAGGGAGTACGCGGCGAAGTACGGCATCCAGGGGTGCAGGAGGAGGTAACAGCCGAAGAAGGTCCCGGTGTTGACGCCGCCGACGAGCGCGAAGCGGAAGATCTCGGCGAGCCGCGCCCGCCGACCGCCGGAACCGGCCTCGGACCT
>NZ_MWIG01000821.1:0-4593 GCF_002156145.1 Streptomyces sp. NRRL B-24572
GAGCGGCCCGGCGACCACGACGCGTGGCGCGCCGGGCCGCTCGGCCCCGGGGAGCTGGCCCAACTCCGTACGCTCGCCGCGTCGATGCCGCCCGCCGCGCACGCCGTACCCCTGCCCGTCGCCGGCCCCGGGGACGGCGCCGTACCTCTGTCCGGCGCCGTACCAGAGGCTGGTGACGAGCCACTGCTGTTGCCCGAGCCCGAGGCACTGCTCCGGGCCTTCGCCGACGCGGTGGCCGACACGCTGCCCCGTACCCCGGCGGCTCCGCTCGCGGCCGGCGGGCCCGCCTTCGCGGCCGACGCACCGCAGAGCGTGCCCGAACAGCGGGCCTGGGCCGCCGATGTGGCGGCGGTGCACGACGCGGGCGTCCGGCTCTCGCTCCGGCTCGAACTGCCCGGCTTCAGCGCGGAGGCTCAGGAGGCGCCCGGCTTCCGGGCGGTGCTCCAGCTGCACGGGGCCGCCGACCCGACCCTGGTCGCGGACGCGGCGGAGGTGTGGGCGGGCTCCGGCCGGGCCGGGGCCGCGTTCGGCCCGCGGGCCCGGATGGACGCCCTCCTCGCCCTGCGGCGCGCCGCCCGCGCCTGGCCGCCGCTGTCCCCGCTCCTGTCGGCGGCCGTACCCGACACCGTCGAACTCGCCGACGAGGAGGTCGCGGAGCTGCTGGGACCGGCGGCCGAGGCCCTCACGGCGTCGGGCGTCCAGGTCCACTGGCCGCGCGAACTGGCCGACCGGCTCACCGCGCGCGCGGTGATCGGGCCGGCGGAAACCGGAGCGGGAACCGCTGCCGGGGTCTCCGGACTCCGTGAGGGCGTCGGACTCGGCGCCGACGCCCTCACAGGCGCTTCGGACCCCGCCGACGCCGCCCGCGCCTCCGCGCTGCCCTCCTTCCTCGCCGCGGACTCCCTGCTCGCCTTCAACTGGCGCTTCGCCGTCGGCGACCACGAGCTCACCCGCGCCGAGCTCGACCGGCTCGCCGAAGCCGGACGCCCCCTCGTACGGCTGCGCGACCGCTGGGTCCTCGTCGATCCGGCCGAGGTGCGCCGTGCCCGTACCCACCAGGACCGCAAGGTCACGCCGGTGGACGCCCTCTCGGCCGTGCTCACCGGCACGACCGAGGTGGACGGGCAGCCCGTCGAGGTGGCGGCGACGGGCTGGCTGGAGCGGCTGCGGGAGCGCCTCGGCGAACCCGAGGGCGAACGGCCGGAGATCGCACAACCCCCGGCGCTCGCCGCGACCCTGCGCGACTACCAGCTGCGCGGACTCGACTGGCTCCACCGGATGACCTCGCTCGGCCTCGGCGGCTGCCTCGCCGACGACATGGGCCTCGGCAAGACGATCACCGTCATCGCCCTGCATCTGCACCGGCAGGCCGACCCGGCGTCCGCCGGACCCACCCTCGTCGTCTGCCCGACCTCGCTCATGGGCAACTGGCAGCGGGAGATCGAGAAGTTCGCGCCCGGCACACCGGTGCGCCGCTTCCACGGCGCGGCCCGTGATCTGGAGGAGCTCGCCGACGGGGGCTTCGTGCTCACCACGTACGACACGATGCGGCTCGACGCCGAGCGGCTGGCCGCGCGGAACTGGGGGCTGGTCGTCGCGGACGAGGCACAGCACGTCAAGAACCCGTACTCGGCGACGGCCCGACAGCTGCGGACGATCGGGGCACGCGCGCGCGTGGCGCTGTCCGGCACACCGGTGGAGAACAACCTCTCCGAGCTGTGGGCGATCCTCGACTGGACTACCCCGGGCCTGCTCGGCGGCCTGGGCGCCTTCCGGACCCGGTTCGCCGCGGCCGTCGAGGGCGGGCGGGACCCGGCCGCCGCCGCGCGGCTCGCCGCGCTCGTGCGCCCCTTCCTGCTGCGCCGGCGCAAGTCCGATCCCGGTATCGCCCCCGAGCTGCCGCCGAAGACCGAGACCGACCGGACCGTCTCCCTGACGCCCGAACAGACCGGTCTGTACGAGGCGGTGGTACGGGAGACCCTTGCGGCGATCGCGGAGGCGGACGGCATGGAGCGCCGGGGCCTCGTCGTGAAGCTCCTGACGGGCCTCAAGCAGATCTGCAACCACCCCGCCCAGTACCTCAAGGAGGAGCGGCCGAGGATCGAGGGCCGCTCGGGCAAGCTGGAGCTGCTCGACGAACTGCTCGACACGATCCTCGCCGAGGGCGCGTGCACCCTGGTCTTCACCCAGTACGTGGGGATGGCCCGGCTCCTGGAGGCGCATCTCGCGGCGCGGGGCGTACGGACGCAGTTCCTGCACGGCGGCACGCCGGTCGCCGAGCGCGAGGCGATGGTCGCCCGCTTCCAGAGCGGGGACGTCCCGGTCTTCCTGCTCTCCCTGAAGGCCGCGGGGACGGGACTCAACCTGACCCGTGCCGAACACGTCGTGCACTACGACCGCTGGTGGAACCCGGCCGTGGAGGCACAGGCCACCGACCGGGCGTACCGGATCGGCCAGGACCGGCCGGTGCAGGTCCACCGGCTGATCGCCGAGGGCACGATCGAGGACCGGATCGCCGCGATGCTCGACCGCAAGCGGGAGTTGGCGGCCACCGTCCTCGGGACCGGCGGCGACGCCCCGCCGGAACTGACCGAACTGACCGATGCCGAACTGGCGGAGCTGGTGCGACTGCGAGGGGACGGACGATGAGCGGGTACGGACAGGGGCGCGGCCACGGGCACGGGGACGGTGACGAGGAGCGGACGTTCGAGGCGCTGCCGCCGGCGCAGGGCGGCGCGTTCACCCGCACCTGGTGGGGACGGGCGTGGCTGAAGGCCTTGGAGGACAGCGCGCTCGACGGGCAACAGCTCAAGGCGGGGCGTCGGCACGCGCGTGCGGGGGCGGTGGGCGCCGTCTCGGTGCGGCCCGGCCGGATCACGGCGATGGTCAAGGACCGCGACGGGACGACGTACCGCGGCGACGTGCTGGTGCGGGAGTTCTCCGAGGAGCAGTGGGAGCGGCTCCTCGACCTCGCCGTGGACAGCGCGGGGCACATCGCGGCGCTCCTCGACCGCGAGATGCCCCCGCACCTGGTGGAGGACGCGGCGGCGGCCGGGCTCGACCTGCTGCCGGGCATCGGTGATCTGGAGGCGGAGTGCGACTGCGAGGCCTGGGACCACTGTCCGCACACGGCGGCGCTCTGCTACCAGGTCGCCCGCCTCCTCGACGAGGATCCGTTCGTCCTCCTCCTGATGCGGGGACGCGGCGAGCGCACCCTCCTGGAGCAGCTGCAGGCGCGCAGTGCCTCACGGGCTTCGGTTCCCGGGCAGGAGGCGCCGAGCCGGCACGAAGGGGGCGGCGGGATGCCCGGCGTGTCGGCCGAGGAGGTGTTCGCGGCGGGGTTCCTCGTGCCGCCGCTGCCCGCCCCTCCGGTCGTCCCGGCCGCACCGGGCCGGTCGCCGTCCCTGGACACCGACACGCCGCCGGAGCCGGGGGTCGACCCGGCCGCGCTCGAGTTCCTCGCGGCGGACGCGGCGACGCGCGCACAGCGGCTGCTCGGCGCGGTTCTGGGGGCCGGCGGCGTACACGAAGCCATGACGGTTCCGGCCGAGGCACGCCTGACCGAGGCGGGTCTGATCGAAGCGGGGCTGACCGAGGCAGGTCTGACGGCCGCTCAGGATGCGGTCCGGCTCGCGGCGAACGGCCCCGTTCCCTGGATCGCGGCGCGGCTCGCCTCCGGTTCGGGCCGGTCACGGGCGGAGCTGGATCCGGCCACGCGCGCGTGGCGGTTCGGGGGCGCCGCCGCCCTCGCCGTACTGGACGAGGAGTGGGCGCCTGACGCCGAGGCGCTGGACCGGGCCGGTGTCCGGCTCGCCGAGGCCTGGGCGGACGACGAGCGGCCGGTGCTGCGGCGTGCGGGCGGCGCGCGGTGGACGGTCGTGGGCGCGGAGGCGCAGCTGCGGCTCGGCGAGGACGGGCGCTGGTGGCCGTACCTGAAGGCCGGGGCCCGCTGGTCCCCGGCCGGCCCGCCGGACCGTGACCCGGCGGCGGCCCTGGCGACGGCGTTCGCCGCCGGTGCTACTGGAGCGGGTGACTGAGCGTGCCGCTGGTGGTGGCCAGGCTGCAGGCGACGGTGTCCGCGCCGAGGAGGTGACTCGTCCGGTACGGGTACTGGACGAAGGTCGTCCAGCGTGTGCCGAACGGCTGCAGGGCGGCCTTGCGGCGGAGCGGTTCGCGGCAGAGCAGGGTGGCCGCCTCGCGTACCGCCTGGTCGGTGGCGAAGGTGCCGATCAGGCGGGGCCGGGCGACGAGTTCGGCGTGGTGCGGCGTGTCGCAGCCCCGTCGGAGGACGGTGCCCGGCGCGTCGCGGTCGATGTCGAAGCAGTCGCCGACGCTCAGTGCCTCGAAGGACACGGGCCGCTCGCGGAGCGAGTCGCCCGTCGGGGGCCCGGAGGGGGTGGCACCGGTCGCGGGAGCGGTGTGCGCGGGGGCGGTGCTCCCGGACCGGAACGGCGTCGGAGCCGTACCGCCCCGCGGGTTCCCTGCGGACGCCGTACCGGTCGGCGTGCCGCCCGTGGTCGAGGGGCGCGTGGGCGTTCCCGCGTTCGGCGTGTCGGCCGGCCCCGCCCCGGTCGTCGGAGCGGGGGCGGCCGA
>NZ_MWIG01000822.1:0-2985 GCF_002156145.1 Streptomyces sp. NRRL B-24572
ACAGCACGGCGGCGACCACGCACGTCAGCCGGAACGACACCCCCGTCAGGGCCACCCCGACGAGCGGCCCGAGCAGGATGCCCGCCTGGTAGTACGCGTTGAACAGCGCGAAGGCCTGGACGCGCCGCTCCTCCCCCGCCTCCGCCGCCAGATACGCCCGCACCGCCGGGTTGAACAGCGCCCCCGCGAGGCCCGTCGCGAGCGAGGCGGCGATCAGCATCGGCAGCGACTGCGCGAAGGCGAGCGCCCCGAAGCCGACCGTCCGCAGGGCACAGCCGGCCACGATGAGCGGCTTGAAGCCGAGCCGGTCGGCGAGCGCCCCGCCGACGAGGAACATGCCCTGCTGGGAGAGGTTCCGGGCGCCGAGGACGAGGCCGACGGCCCAGGCGGCCATGCCGAGCCCGTCCGCGAGGTGCGCGGCCAGGTACGGCATGAGCATGTAGAAGCCGAGGTTGATGGTGAGCTGGTTGAGGAAGAGGAGCCGTACGGCCGGTTCGAAGGTGCGGCTCTGCTTCCAGATGCCCCCCTTGGCGGGGGCCGTCGCCGTGGTCACTTGGCCCGCTCCAGGACTCGGCGGGTCCAGCCGCTGACGTTCTCGGCGGAGACGTACCCGGCGGGGTCCTCCCGTACGGGACCGTCGAGCAGCCCGTGCGCCGCGCAGAACTCGTCGTTGAAGACGGTGTCGAAGTACCGCTGCGGCCCGTCCGGGAAGACGGCCGCGATCCGGGTCCCGCGCGGGCGCGTGCGGGCCAGCCAGCCGGCGACGAGCGCGACCGCGCCCACGCTCCAGCCGCCGGTCGCGAACTGGCGCGAGGCGAGGCGGCGGGCCGCCCGTACCGCCTCCGCCGGGCCCACCCAGTGGACCTCGTCGAAGGCTCCGTGGTCGACGTTGCCCGGGTGGATGGAGGAGCCGAGGCCCCGCATCAGGCGTTCTCCGGCGGGCAGGCCGAAGACGGTGGAGTTCACGGAGTCGACGCCGACGAGTTCGAGGGCCGGGCTGCTGGTGGCGCGCAGCGCCCGGGAGATCCCGGCCGAGTGGCCGCCGGTGCCGACCGCGCAGACGAGGACGTCGATCCGGTCGAGCTGCGCGGACAGTTCGGCGGCGAGCCCCCCGTACGCGGCGGGGTTGTCGGGGTTCCCGTACTGGTCGGGCCACCAGGCCCGGTCGAGCTCGGCGAGCAGCTCGGCGACCCGGTCCATCCGGGCCTGCTGCCAGCCGCCGTGCGGGCTCGGCTCGGGGACGACGTGGACCCGGGCGCCGTGGGCGACGAGCATCCGCTCGACGATCGGTTCGAGACCGGGGTCGGTGACGACGTGCACGGGGTGGCCGTGGAGCACGCCCGCGAGGGCGAGGCCGAGACCGAGGGTCCCGGAGGTCGACTCGACGATCGGGGCGCCGGGCCGCAGGTCCCCGCGGCGGCGGGCCTGCTCGACCATGTAGAGGGCGGCGCGGTCCTTGATGCCGCCGAAGTTGAAGCCTTCGAGCTTGGCCCAGTAGCCGTCGTCCGTCCACAGCAGGGGGGTGTTGCCGACGGTCTGCTCGGCGACGGGCAGCGGGTAGCCGGTCGGTGGTGCGGTCATGATCGGTACGTCCTCGGGGTGGTTGCGCGAAAGGGAACCTGGTCACGCGAGTGCGGGACCCGGTTCAGTTCCGGTCCACCCCGAGGGCGATGAGCAGTCGGCCCGGCTCGGGGCCGGGGCCCGCCCGGTTCCGGACGCAGCGCGCGCGGGGATCGGTGCGGAGGTCCGCCGTGTACGGCAGGAGCACGGCTCCGCCGGCGTCGGGCACGGCGATCGGGGAGGCGGCGGCCTGCGCGGGAAGGTGGGCGTCGAAGGTCCAGGCGTCCCCTGACCGCTCGCAGCCGTGCGGAAGGCCGGGGGCGGAGACGGTCGCGGTGCCGGAGGCCGGCAGCGCGTGCCCGTGGGAGCCGTGGCAGACGCTCACGAGCAGGGCGAGGAGCGCGAGCAGGACGAGCACGGCGGGCGCCCGCCGGCTCACATCGCTCACACGCTCGTCACTCATGGTGCGCGTGAGGCTACGGTGGGGTCCGGTACGCCTGCAAAGAGGCGGGCCCGGTTTTGGCCACCGTTTACATCAGACAGGTCTCGCGGACAGGTCTCAGAGGTTCCGCTCCGCGTAGACCTTCATCGCGTCCCGGACGAGGAGCGCGGTGCCCTCGCCGTGCTTGTCGTAGTTCACGGTGAAGCGCGGGTCGTCGACGTACATCTGCCCGAGTCCGATCACGTACTCCTTGCTCGGCGTCGTGGTCGTCGACAGCCAGGCGATCTGGCGCCGCGTGATGGCCTGCACCTCCTCGCTGTCGGCGGCCAGGCCGTCCCGGGCCGCCTGCCCGAAGTCGCGGGCGATGCCGGCCTGCTCG
This sequence comes from Streptomyces sp. NRRL B-24572, assembly GCF_002156145.1. NCBI lineage: Bacteria > Bacillati > Actinomycetota > Actinomycetes > Kitasatosporales > Streptomycetaceae > Streptomyces > Streptomyces sp. NRRL B-24572. The sequence continues at coordinate 2,382 of NZ_MWIG01000822.1, forward strand.
GCCATGAACGCCTCCTTCTGCGCGTCGGTGAGCGAGCGCCACCAGCGGTCGCCCTTCTCGTACGCGTCGCGGCCCCAGCGCTCGGAGGCCTCCTCCTCGTACCGCGTGTGGTCGAAGCCGTCGAACACTTCCTCGGCCATGAGCTCTTCTCCCTTCTCGGTCTTGTCGAGAGTGGTCCGCACCGACGCGATCTGGCGTCCGATGCGCTCGCGTTCCTGTTCCAGGAGGGCGAGATGGGTGCGCAGGGCGGCGGACGTGTCCCGCTGCCCCGCGAGGACCTCGGCGATGGCGGGCAGCGAGAGCCCCAGCTCGCGCAGCAGCAGGATCCGCTGCAGCCGCACGAGCGCCGCCTGGTCGTAGTACCGGTAACCGTTCGCGCCGATCCGGCTCGGTTCGAGCAGTCCGCGCTCGCCGTAGTGGCGGAGGGTGCGGCTGGTGGTACCGGCCTTCTTGGCGATCTCCTGGATCGACCACTCCATGCCGAGAACGCTAAATCTTGACGTTGCGTAAAGGTCAAGCGGAGAGGAGCCGGAAACGACGCGTGCCCGGAAACGACGAAGACCCGGATTCCTGAGAATCCGGGTCTTCGTTGCTACTGAGTAGC
>NZ_MWIG01000823.1:0-1842 GCF_002156145.1 Streptomyces sp. NRRL B-24572
ACCGCTGATCGACGCCCCGCTGCCGACGCCCGCCGAGGTCGCGGGGCGGCTCGACGGCCTCGCCGAGCTGATCGTCGCGGGCAGCGAGGCCCCGGCGCTCGTGACGGCCGCCGTGGTGCACGGCGAGCTGCTCGCACTGCGCCCGTTCACCTCGTACAACGGTCTGGTCGCGCGGGCGGCGGAGCGGATCGCACTGGTCGGCAGCGGCCTCGACCCCAAGGCGATCTGCCCGGCCGAGGTCGGCCACGCGGAGCAGGGGCGGGCCGCGTACCTCGCCGCGTTCGAGGGGTACCTGTCGGGCACCCCGGAGGGCGTGGGCGCCTGGATCGCACACTGCGGGCGCTCGGTCGAACTGGGAGTCCGGGAGTCGACGGCCGTCTGCGAGGCACTCCAGCGCGGCGCCGCCTGAGAGGCCCTTCAGGGAGGACCGCCACCGGGTCCGACTGGGATGCCTGCCACCGGGGGCGGCTTTCGTGAGGGCCTCGCCGGCTCTCGTGTCGGCCTGGTCGGGTCCCGTGCCGGTCAGGTCGGGGCCGGAAATGGGTTGCGGCGGCACCAGTCCTGGTACCGCCGCTGGCACGTCCACCCAGTTACCAAGCGTCCTCGATATGTGCCCATCAGGCCGGGATCTTTGCCCATGGCCTGGTGCGGCTGGCCCGTAATCGACGGGTCGACGTCGCGTGGGTGCCCGGTTTCAGTGCTAGGTCCGTGGGGCCTTCATGCTCAACAGGTGATCCTCTCGGATGTCCTCGGTCTCGCGGGCCTGATTCCTTTCTACTCCTGTCCGGGTGGAAGCGAAAGTGCTGGATCCGCTTCTCGGTCGATTGCTCAAATTCGGGCAAAGTCACCGGCGAGACGCTCGGTGAGGGCGGCCTGCCGGCGCCGGGCCGCGTACCAGACGAGTCCGGCCCCGAAGGCTGCCGCTCCCACCGCCGCCGCGGCGACGAGCGTGGGGCGGGGCGGCATCCGGAATTCGGGCAGCCGCTGCTTGAGCCGCACCGGCTTCTCGAAGGCGAGAACGGGCCACTCCCGGGCCACGGCCTCACGGCGCAGCGTCCGGTCGGGATTGACCGCGTACGGGTGGCCGACGGCCTCCAGCATGGGGATGTCGGTCGCCGAATCGCTGTACGCGTAGCAGCGCGAGAGGTCGTAGCCCTCCGACTCCGCGAGCTCCCGGACCGCCTCCGCCTTCGTCGGCCCGTAGGCGTAGTACTCCACCTCCCCGGTGAAGCACCCGTCCTCGCCGACGACCATCCGGGTGGCGACGACCCGGTCGGCGCCGAGCATCTCGCCGATCGGCTCGACCACCTCGGTGCCGGAGGTCGAGACGATCACGACGTCGCGGCCGGCGGCGTGGTGTTCCTCGATGAGGGAGGCCGCTTCGTCGTAGATGATCGGGTCGATCAGATCGTGAAGGGTCTCGGCGACGAGCTCCTTCACCTGGGCGACGTTCCAGCCTTTGCAGAGCGCGGAAAGATATTCACGCATCCGCTCCATCTGGTCGTGATCGGCTCCACCCGCCAGGAAGACGAACTGGATGTAGGCCGTCCGCAGGGCGGCGCGGCGGCTGATCAGTCCGCCCCGGTAGAAGGACTTGCTGAAGGTCAGCGTCGATGACTTCGCAATGACCGTCTTGTCCAGGTCAAAGAAGGCGGCTGTGCGCGGCAAGGAGTGGTTTTCCACAAGCCCGAGCATAGGTGCCCACCATTCGGCGTACGCTCGGGCGCGTGGGTTTGCCTGAGAAGGCTCTCGGGTACACCATGGAAGTCACGGATCGTTCGCGACCGTGCTAACCCGGTCCGGCTCCTCCCCCCCCGAGTCGGCCGGAGAGACGACCCCCGC
>NZ_MWIG01000824.1:0-1580 GCF_002156145.1 Streptomyces sp. NRRL B-24572
TCCTCACCGCCGACGGCCCCGTCTTCGCCGCCCTCCCCCCGGACCGCCGTCTCCGCGCCGCCGTCGACCTCGCCTGGAACGCCCTCGCCGGCCAGATCGCCGCCGCCGCCGACCGCGCCCCCGAGGTCGAGTCGGCCGTACTCCCCCTCCGCGCCCGGATCTCGGTCCGCGCGGGCCTCGGCAATCTCGCCACCGGCCTGCGCCCGCCCGCGACGGGCCACGACAACCCGCACTTCTTCGACGACGCGGCCTGCGTCCGCGCCGCGGTCCTCGCCGTCGTCCACCCCGGCGACCCCCGCTCGGCCGCCGAACTCGCCGAGTTCGACGCCCGGTACACCCAGGACGGCGACGGCGTGCACGGCGCCCGTGCGACGGCGGCGGCCGTCGCCGCGGCCCTCGGCGGGGCGACGGTCGACGAGGCCGTCGAGGCGGCGCTCGCCGAACTCCCGCCCGTCACCGAGATCGGCCGCAACGCCCGGCACGCCGTGAAGCTGGCCCAGTCCGCCGATTCGGCCTTCGAACTGGTCCCGCTCCTGGAGCACCAGATCGTGGACCACGTCTACAGCTACGGCATCGCCGCCGCCGAGACCGTCCCGGTCGCCCTGGCCCTCGCCACCGCCGCCCGGGGCGAGATGACGGCGGCGGTGCCGTCCGCCGCCTGCCTCTCCCGGGTCGCCGACTCGGCCCCGGCGCTCGCGGGCGCGCTCACCGGCGCGCTGGGCGGCGGCCGTTCGGTCCCGGCGAGCTGGCGCGAGGCGTGCAGGACGCTCGCGGGCTGCGCGCTGCCCCGGCTCGCGGGTACGGACCTGGTGGAACTCGCCGGGCTGCTCGGAGCCACGGAACCGGCCACCCCAGGTGGACAATTCAGACATGACACCCACACTGGATGACCGGATCACCGGCAGTCTCCTCGGGGCCGCCGTCGGCGACGCGCTCGGCGGCCCCGTGGAGGGCTACACCCCCGAGCAGATCCTGGAGCGCCACGGCGGCCGCGTCACCGGGATCGTCGGTCCCTGGAACGGCGGCGACTGGCGCACCGCCCGGCCCATCGCGCCGTACCACAAGGGCGACGGGCACGTCACCGACGACACCTTGATGACCCATGCGCTGATCCGGGTGTACGAGAAGGTCCGCGGCCACCTCGACGCGTACGCGGTCGCGGACCACCTCGTCCCCGAGCTCATGGGCCGTACCGTCTGGATCCCGGAACTGGAGTCGGAGGCGCTCCCCCTCCAGCGGATCTTCCTGGCCGAGAAGTGGATCGTCACCCGCCTCCACTACGGTCACGCCGACCCCCGCGAGGCCGGCAACGGCAACGTCGTCAACTGCGGGGCGGCGATGTACATGGCGCCGGTCGGCCTGGTCAACGCCGCCGGGTGGGCGGCGTTGACCAGGCCGACCGGCGCCATGTACATCGCCGCCCCGCAGTTGACGACGTTGCCGTTGCCGGCCTCGCGGGGGTCGGCGTGACCGTAGTGGAGGCGGGTGACGATCCACTTCTCGGCCAGGAAGATCCGCTGGAGGGGGAGCGCCTCCGACTCCAGTTCCGGGATCCAGACGGTACGGCCCATGAGCTCGGG